>DGDP01000102.1 GCA_002385485.1 Acetomicrobium sp. UBA3949
TGAGCGGAAGCCCTTTCTTCATAGGGGGAAAGCTCGTTGGAGCAATTGGATACGGATGGGAATTCAGCGATCACAACCTCGGCCTGGTGACGCCAATCGAAGAGATGGCCAAGGCATTAGAAAGATCCTCCGAGGCAAACGGTGTGGTAAAACATGGTTTTTATGAAGGCAAAAATGCCCCTATGATAGCATCGGGAGTAAGCAGAAGGGGGGCAGAGAGGATATCCGACGATTTAAAGGGTAGAGCGGAGGTTTTGCCCTTCGATCTGCCGCAGGGAGGAATTTCCGTGGATTACAGTGCAAAGCTTAATCCCGGTGATTCCGTAGGGGTTTTGCTGGCCTGGGGCGATGTCACCGTTGGCGCCACAGGCACCCTGACGGCATTGGACGACGAAGGTAATTTTTTGGCCTTCGCACACCCGTTTTTAAATCGCGGCGATGTTTCCTTTCCCCTTACGCGGTCATGGGTGCACGAGGTGATTCCCAGCATAAGAAGCCCCTTTAAACTGGGAAGCCCCCTTTCCATAGTTGGTGTAGTGAACCAGGACAGACCACAGGCTATTGCGGGAAGGGTAAGGAGTTTTCCTCATGGCGTGGAAGTCTCGGTGAAGTTTACCGATGAATCTGGAAAAAGCACCTCAAAGCGATTCCAGGTAGTAAACGACCCCTTTTTGATGAACAGGGTACTGCCCGGCGCTTTGCTCGGGCTTCTGGATGATCTTTGGGGAAGGGTAGGCGAGGGAACGGGTTACGTTTCCGTGAAAATAGAGGGTAAGGGCTTCACGGAAGGATTCTCGAGAAAAAATGTTTACTTTTCCGATAATGATATAATAGGACAAATTGTAAACCAGGAAATTATGAGATTAGTTTCCTCCCTTTCGCTGAACAGGTTCAAGGAGATAGAACCCATGGGCATACACGTTGAGCTTCAGGTCACCAGGAAACCGGAGATCGTATATATTGAAAAGTTGGAGATTCCCAACAAAGATGAGGTCAAGAAAGGCCAAGATTTGGATGTTCAAGTGACTTTGAGGAATTTTCGCGGCGAACCCGAGGTGAAGAAGCTGATACTAAAGGTTCCGGAAAAGGCTACAGGATTGTGCGAGGTCGTCGTTAGAGGCGGCGGAATTGCGGAACCATCGCAGGTGTCATTGATGTCCGGCTGGAGAGCCATAACTTCCTTCGATGAGTTTTTGAACGAGATCAAAGCCGAGGAGTCCAACAATCAGGTGATCGTGGAGTTGCTTTACGGCTCCCTTCTCGAGGAAGAGGAGGGAGGGGGCATATCCCTGGACGAAAATTACGAATTGGTTTCGGAGATGAAAAAACGTAGAATGGAGGAGGGCACCCTCAAAGTTTTCGACACGAACTATTATGTGGAGGGGCTCTTGAGGCGCACAGTAACTATTCAAGATAGTGAGGGTAATTAAAACTTAAAACTATTGTGACGAGAGGGTAAGGGTTTTAAATCATGATCAAATGGCTGGAGACCCTGGGCAAGGCGACTGTATCTTTTCTAGATCTTTTGGGGTGGATCGCGTCGTTGGCTTTTCATGTTTTGGTTCATTTGCCGCGTGCTCGTGTGGATCTTCGTTCCGTCACAGATCAGATGGAGCGGGTAGGAGTGCAGTCGGTCTTCATGGTCTCTGTCATAAGTGCCTTTACGGGCATGGTTATGGCTGTCCAGACTTTGGATCAATTTCTGAGGTTCGGCGCCTCCGGATATATCGGAGGGGTCATTGCCTTGAGTATGATAAGGGAAATGTCGCCAGTCTTAACGGGCATAGTGGTTGCCGGGAGAGTGGGGTCTTCCATGGCGGCCGAGATAGGGACTATGAAGGTGACGGAACAGCTCGATGCCCTGAGAGCCTTTGGTCTGGACGAATACGTTTTCGTAGGGGTGCCAAGAATTTTGGCAGGTTTGGTTATGGTGCCCATTTTAACGATATTTTCGATGGCCGTTGGCACCTTTGGCGGCTATCTTTACGTAGCATTTCGTGGCATCCACCCTCTCATATTCAAGGATTCCATAAAACTTTTGGTCGACGTCTACGACATTAATGGCGGCTTATTGAAATCCCTGGTCTACGGCTTCGTAATATCAATAGTAGCCTGCGCCTGCGGTTTCAGGGCTGAGGGAGGGGCTAAAGGGGTTGGCGAGACTACCACTTTAGCGGTAGTGTGGAGCAATATGTTAATATTAATATTGAACTACATGCTGTCAACCCTTTTATTTGGAGGGAGGGTTTAGTGGAAGAATATATTTTGCGTTTCGAGAAGGTCAGCAAGTCCTTCGGCGATAAGGAAGTCTTGAGGAATATAAGCTTTTCCGTGAAGAAGGGGGAAGTGGTCGCCCTCATGGGGCCTTCCGGTTGCGGTAAAACGACGGTCCTGAGGCTTATATTGAGGCTTATCGAGGCCGACGAAGGAGAAATCCATCTTTACGGCAGGGATATAACGCATCTTTCGGAAAGAGAACTGATAGATATCAGGAAGAAGGTGGGTATAGTCTTTCAAGGCGGAGCTTTATTCGATTCCATGACTGTCTTTGAAAATGTGGCATTTCCCCTCCGTTACTGTCTCGATATCAAAGACGAAAGAGTCATGAGGGAAATGGTCTCTTCCATGTTGGAATCCGTTGAACTTCCGGATACGGAGGATCTGATGCCGGCCGATCTCTCTGGTGGCATGAGGAAGCGTGTAGCCCTTGCCCGAGCTTTGGTCTATAAACCGTCGTTTTTATTGTTGGACGAACCGACGACTGGGCTTGATCCCCAAACGGCACGGCACATCGATCGCCTGGTAGCCGATTTAAGCAGAAGACATAACCTCTCTGCAATGACCGTTACGCACGATGTAGTGTCGGCGCTGGGGATTTCCAATAGGATTTTTTTGATGAAAGAGGGAGACATCGTATGGATGGGAACCTCTGAGGAGTGGGAGGCCTCTTCGGATCCGGAGGTGACCTCTTTTCTTCTCGGAACCAAATCGATACGCCATAGGGGGAGTGCCCCATGAAGCGGGAGGTTAAAATAGGCCTGGTTGTGTTCCTTGGCTTGGCGCTCTTGGCTGGCTTGATATTTGTGTCGGGGGGTCGTTTAGTGCGTCAGAGGGGCTATATCTTGGAAGTTCAGTTGCCCGAGGCAAAAGGGTTGCCTCCGGGAGCCCCGGTTTATATATCTGGTGTGGAGACTGGTTATGTGGAGGGCGTCTTCCTTACGGACAGGGGGGTAACCGTTTCTGTCTTTATCAAAGAAGGTGCCAATATACCCTCGGACAGCAAATTTTTCGTGCAGGGGGGAGGGCTTTTGGGAGAAGCGTCCCTTCAGATCAGAAGGGGAAGTAGCGATACCTTTATAGTTCCCCCCGGTCCAGTAAAAGGGACGACGACGCCCGATGTGTGGAGCGTTATTGAGGAGATGGAAAGGAACCTTAATTCCCTCCGGTCTTTCATCGACAATCTGAGTGGTTTCATAGACGATGAAGAGTTAGAAGACCTGAAAAGGGCTATGAAAAGAATTCCCTCATTTCTTGAAAGTGCCGAAGAGGCTTCGGAGAGCTTAAAGGGATTGTCCGACGAGGGCAAAGTCTTTTTGGGTGACATGAGGGGAAGGATGGGAACCTTTCTGGATAATGCCAACGGCATGGTTTCAAATATGAATGAGATCCTTGCCGAAAACAGACAGGCATTCAAAGAGACAATGGCTAACGCAAGCGATCTGGTCGCCAGGTTAAGCGCTATGGCGGAGGAATTGGATCGGGGCGGGCCCTTTGCCGCTGACGTCAAACAACTTGTAAAAAATGCCTCCGATGCTGCCGTTGCCTTCGAGAGATTCGTAGTCGAGCTCGAGAAGACTTTTTTTAGCGAGGGCGGGGATGGCGACGGTAAGGGCAATCTTCCCAAATTGCTCGAGGATGTGAGGCAAACCCAGGAAGCGGCCCAAAGTGCGTTAAAGGCCATCCAGAAGATAGAGGTCAAAGGAGATGTCTCCCTTAGGGGCAAGTCCTTTGGAAGGGGAGAAGATGCCTACATGGATGTCAACGTGGCGCTCGGCATAAAAAACAGACAGGATTTTCTGCTCTTTGGCGTCGACGATCTGGGCGATGGGAGCGACTTTACGTTCAGTTACGGATATAGGTGGAAATGGATATCCATCTGGGGCGGTCTGGTCAGGGACGATTTGGGAGTGGGACTCAGCTTAGGAGATCCGACCTCTTTTCCAATACAGTTGATCGGAAAATGGTGGGACGACGGATCGGGCGCATGGTCGTTGGAGGGTCGTTACAACCTCAACGATCGATACGGCCTTCTCTTTCGCCATGACGAATTCGACGACGAGAGACGCGAATCCGTAGGCGTTTATTACAAATTTTAAGGGTGATCGGGTTGTTTATTACCTTTGAAGGCATAGACGGTTCCGGAAAATCGACTCACGCCAAAAGATTGTACGAACATCTGTCGAACATTTTTGGGAATGAAAGGGTGTTGATCACTCGCGAGCCGGGTGGATGGAGCAGGGGATCGCAGCTTCGTGATATCTTGCTTCACACCGATTGGCGCCCCTGGAGCGAGTTTTTTCTTTTCATGGCAGACAGGTGCGAGCACGTCGAGGAGCAAATAAAACCCGCCCTGGCGAAGGGGCAAATAGTGATATGCGAACGTTATACCGATTCCACTCTTGCCTATCAGGGATGGGGCAAGGGGCTGCCCCTGGAAGAGATGGAAAGGCTTTTTTCTCTGCTTGGTTTTCCCCTCCCCGATCTCACCATATGGCTCGATATTTCCGTAGATATGGCGATGAAGAGGATCAAAGCGAGAAGTGCCTCTGATAGGCTCGAGGAAGAGAGGTTTCTCGCGGAGGTACGAAAGGGATACGAAGAGCTGTCCAAAAGAAACCCTGTCAGGATAAGGCGAGTCTTTTCCGGCGTCGAAGAGGAAAAAGTTTTTGAAGAAATTGCCATAGTAGTGGAGGGTTTTATGGATGAAGGTGGAAAGGGGAAATTATAAAGAAAGGCGCCATAGCGTAACGGCTGCAGATCGGGACAGCTCGACAACGGGACACAGGGTGGAGGCGAAAAAGAGCGAATCCTTCGATGGGTACGTCGATCGGGAAGAGATAAATTCCCTTTTGAGAGAACTGGATGACCTGGGGATGGCCTTGTCCAGGTATCCATCTAAAGAGCTGATACATAAATATAGGTCGCTTGTTCGTCAGATTATTGCCTTGATACTGGAGAAGTCGCGTGTTAAAAGGGAGTACGGATTTTCTTCGCGCAGCAACAAAATATATACGATTGTGGAAAGGACAGAGAGCTCTTTGTCGAAGCTCGAGGATGCATTGGATAAAGAGAGAGAAAAAATCGTTATACTAAATATAATCGAGGAGATTAAGGGATGTCTGATATCGCTCTTGCTATAAGGAAAAGCGAGGCTTACAAAATGATCGCCACGGCAAATATATCTTCCAGAGCGCCCCACGCGCTTTTTATCGAGGCACCGGATCTGTTTCACGAGAAAATTGCCGTCGAATTGGCACGTCTTTATCTTTGCGAAAGCGGAAGTGGAGACGACGAATGCCCCTCATGCAGGAGCTGGAACGAAGGGGATCACCCCGATTTTATAAGGCCCGTTGCATGGGGCAAGTCGCCGGGGATAGACGATTGCAGGAAAATGGCTGCTGAATTATATTTAGCTCCTGTTGTTGCACCGAGGCGTTTCCTGGCCATACCCAGGGGAAGCGGATTGTCCCTTCCTGCCGCCAACAGTTTGCTCAAAATATTGGAAGAACCTCCGACTTGGGGGGCTCTCCTCATACTTTCCGATGGCGGGGGATTGCCCGAAACGATTAAAAGTCGTACCTGGCAATTGACCATTGACCTAAAGGAAGAGGTAAGCCTGCTGGCATTGCCCGAGGGAAAAGACGGTTGGCTGTCATTGATTGCGTCAGCCTCAGAGATGACGCAGCAGGAAGCCCTTGTTATGATGAATAGGTGGACTAACTGGTGCCTCGGAAAAGGCGAGATCGAAAGGGCTGCGATGATCGATAAGATTAGGTTGATAGCCGAAAAGGGGCACATCCCTAACTATATGGCCTTTGATCTCCTTTACGGTTTCTTGGAGGAGGAATTATCCGATGAATTATTTGATAATCTTTGGTAAGCCTCGATTTTTAGGGTTAATATCTGATTGCGAAGAACATCTCGAAAAAAATGTTAAAGTCGTGACAGAAAGCTCCAGAGGGCTCGAATTAGGATATGTCGCGGGGACTTTGAGCAAAGAACAGGTGCGTAAATATAAAGAAAAGTTCGAGTCTCCCAAGGAGTACGACGAAAGCGATAATATAAGGTCGACAGAGCCCTTATGGCAATGTGTCAGCCTTTTGAGGTTGGCTGATGATGGGGATCTTTCCGAAGCAGAACGACAGAGAGGGGAAGAGGAAGAGGCCCTCCCCTTAGTGCGCAAAATACTCAAGAACCACGATCTTCCGATGAAGATAGTGGATATGGAATATGTATTGGACAGAAAAAAGTTGTATTTTTACTTTACATCGGAGCAGAGGGTGGATTTTCGATGCTTCGTAAAAGATCTCGCCAGGGAGTTTAAAACCCGAATAGAGCTGAGGCAGATAGGGGCAAGGGATGAGGCGAAGATCCTCGGGGGTTTGGCGCCCTGCGGAAATCCCTGCTGTTGCAGTTATTGGATGTCTGAATTTTTCCCCATTTGCATCCGTATGGTAAAGGAGCAGAATTTAGCGCTTAACCCATCTAAAATATCGGGCCTCTGCGGCAGGCTCATGTGCTGCATGAGCTACGAATACGACTTGTACAAGCAACTATGGAATGATTTGCCGAATCCCGGTACAAAAATAAAGACGCCCTCCGGAAATTACCATATATCAGGCGTCGATTTGGCGAGCAGTTCCGTGAGAATCAGGAGTCCCGAGGGTGTGGAGTTTTTAGTGCCTGTCTATGAATTTGCCCTTTTTCGGAAGACCGTCGAGGATGGAAATAAATGGAGTTTGCATCCAAAATCGGGTGATATAGCTGAAGTTGCTCAATCATTGAGCGAGACATTTACTTCAAGTGTCGAATCTTCTCCTTCGAGACCGTCGAATGACGATAGAAGAAAAAGAGAAGAAAAGAACGAAAACACACGCAACGGTAAAGGCAAAATAAAGCAAAAAACAAAAGGTAGAAAGCGTAAAAGTAAAATTTAATGGGGTGAAATGATGGCGTTTTTTGACGCATTAAAAGAAAAACTGCAAAACGTGAAAAAGGGCTGGTTAGGCTTAGGGTCTCTCTTTGCCCCGGGCAAGAAAATCGATGAATCCTTTTGGGATGGTCTGGAGGAGCAGCTTTTGCTTGGCGATGTTGGGGTCGACCTTACGGATGAACTCGTTGCCGAATTGAGACAGGAGGCCAAGAAATCTAATATTAAGGATGCGTCGGCTCTAAAGGAGAAGTTCGTCGATCTGATCGTCCGAAAACTGGAGGAAATTCCCGGCATGGGAAAACCAATCGAGATGAAGAACAAACCTGCAGTGGTCTTACTGGTAGGCGTCAACGGAAGCGGAAAGACTACAACGGCGGCAAAGTTGGCATCCAAATTTACAAGCGAGGGCAAAAAGGTCCTGTTGGCCGCTGCCGATACGTATCGCGCGGCTGCTATCGACCAGTTGAAGGTATGGGGTGAGAAGATAGGCGTTCGCGTCGTGGCCCATGACGTCGGAGGCGATCCAGCAGCCGTCATTTACGATGCGATAGAAAGCGCAATTGCATCCGATGCGGACTTGGTGATTGCCGATACCGCAGGTCGGCTTCACACAAAGCACAATTTAATGGAGGAATTGAAAAAGGTAAAAAGGGTAGTGGAGCGGAGACTGCCCGACGAGCCCTCCGAGTCGCTGCTGGTTTTAGATGCAGTAATGGGGCAAAATGCCTTCTATCAGGCTGAGGTTTTCAACGAAGCACTGAGCTTGACGGGGGTCATCTTGGCTAAATACGATAACACTGCGAAAGGTGGTATAATTCTTGCGGTCGCCCAAAGGATGTCCCTTCCGATCAGATATGTGGGCTTGGGAGAGGGTAGCGAAGACCTTGAGCTCTTTGAGCCGCGATCTTTTGTAGAGGCGCTTCTGTCCTAGTTGAGCGGCAAAGGAGGTCTGACTTTGGGAGAAGAGAGCCTGGATCATATCGTTTTGAGCGAAGATGCGACCATTAGAGATTCTCTTAGAGCGCTTTACGGGACCACCTTCAAAGCAGCCAGTTTTTCCGTCGGCGACAAGACCTGCTTGATATCTAAGGACGAGCTGGTAACAGCTTTGGAGAAGGGACTTGGAGATTTGCCATTGAGGAGGGTGATTTCCAGCGGTCTCATGTATTGCACAGACGGCTTAGCGGACGAGGAACTGCCCTTGCCTTTGCTCAGGGTCAAAGATGGCACGGTTATTGCCAATGAGGCGGCCAAAAAACTCATAGACCGCGCTTCAATAGAGCTTTGCGAAATCAATGAATTGTCGTCGGAATGTGCTATGTTGCATATGGACAACGGAGGTGTTATTTCTATAGAGCCTCTTGGCAACGGGTATTTCGTGGTCAAGGAGTTGGGTAGGGATGAAGTGGAAGAGATGCTCGATACAGCCCGATGGGCAGCTATAGGTAAAGCCCTCTGGAACTATCTCGAGGCAAAGGATATGGCTTTGAAGGTCGAGGAGAGGGAAAAGAGGGGTGCTGTTTCCTTGAGATGGAACGGATTAGACCTCGGTTTTTTGACCTGCCGAAAGAAAAGAAAGAGCCCGAGCAAAGGAAAGGAACCCAAGAATGACTCCTCCTCTGGTTAAGCTGCTGGTGGGTTTTTTATTCCCCGACGAAGCTTTTTATAGGTGGACGATCGACGGCATATCCTCGCTGTGGGGGTCCCTAGAGAGGAGGAGTCCAGTTTATCCCTTTGACCATACCGATTATTACAGGGATATATCTCCCGTCCTTTATAAGGCCTTCGTCAGCATAGAGGGTCTTTGGCCTGCAGATCAGCTTGTAAGGTGGAAAGCGCAGGCAATTGCCCTGGAAAAAAAGAGCGGGCCCAAACGCAGGATAAACGTTGACCCGGGCTACGTCGACGGAGCAAGGCTGGTTTTGGCATCAACGAAGGATCATGCCCATAGGATTTACATTTCGGAGGGCATATTTGCTGAGGTGACCCTGCGCTATATGTTCGGCAAGTGGGTTTCCTACGATCATACCTTCCCGGATTTCAAGAGTGGCCTTTACGACGACTTTCTTGACGTAGTGCGTAGGGATTGGCTTTCCGACATGAGGAAAAGGAGGACTCTTCAGTGATAGAACGTTACGAAACCGAAGTTATGCGCCACATATGGAGTGATGAAAATAAATATCGGACCTGGCTTGAAGTGGAATTGGCTGTTTGTCGCGCCTGGACGGAAGAGGGAGTAATACCCCGAGAAGCTTACGAGGTTATCAAGGAAAGGGCGACCTTCGATATCGAACGCATAAAGGAAATAGAATCTAAAGTTCATCATGACGTAATAGCCTTCGTCTCCTGCGTTGCCGAAAGCGTAGGAGAGGAGGGAAGGTTCATCCATCTGGGCCTCACAAGCAGCGATGTCCTGGACACGGCATCGGCCCTACTTTTAAAAAGATCTCTCGAAGTTGTCATGGAAGAATTGACCTTGCTGTCCAAGCTGGTGTTGGACAAAGCCTTTTCCTGCAAATACTTGCCCTGCATAGGCAGGACCCATGGAGTTCACGCCGAACCAATGAGTTTCGGCCTTAAACTCCTAAATTGGTATTCTCAGCTGAAGCGATCGGAGGAGCGCTTGAGTTTGACTCATGATCAGATAAATTACGGAAAAATATCGGGAGCGGTAGGTACTTACGCCCACTGTCCGCCGTCGATAGAGAAAAGGGCCTGCTATCTTTTAGGCTTAAAGCCGGCGCCCATATCCAATCAAATTCTTCAGAGAGACAGGTATGCTTTCCTTTTGCAAACCATCGCTCTGCTTGCTTCCTCTTTGGAAAACATGGCCCTGGAGATCAGGCATCTGCAGCGTACCGAAGTGTTGGAGGCCATGGAGCCCTTTTCTAAGGGACAAAAAGGCTCCTCTGCAATGCCGCACAAAAGAAACCCCATTTTATGCGAGCGCATATGCGGGATGGCACGCCTGCTCAGGGGATATAGCCTTAGCGCAATGGAAAACGTGGCGCTTTGGCACGAGAGGGATATTAGCCATTCTTCGGTCGAGAGGGTCATCTGGCC
Source organism: Acetomicrobium sp. UBA3949 (assembly GCA_002385485.1). Taxonomy (GTDB): domain Bacteria; phylum Synergistota; class Synergistia; order Synergistales; family Acetomicrobiaceae; genus Acetomicrobium. The sequence goes on from DGDP01000102.1 coordinate 10,277, forward strand.
CGATGCCTTTCACATCACCCACTACATGATTCGCACTTTTAAGCGCATTGTGGAGTTTATGGAAATAGATGCTGAAAGGATGGCCGAGAACATCGAGCTGACCAGAGGGCTGATTTTCAGTCAGAGGGTGTTGCTTGCTCTCGTCGAAAGGGGCATGAACAGAGATGAGGCTTATGAGATCGTTCAACGGTACGCCCTGAAATGTTGGAACGGAGAGGGCGATTTCAGGGTGATGCTGTCTCAAGATCCGGCAATATCCTCTTTGCTTTCGGCGGATCAATTGCGTGAGCTTTTCGATATCGGCTATTACTTACGATATGTTGATGATATATTTGACAGATTCGACAAATAAATGGAGGTGTGCATCTTGGGCGTCCCCGACAGGAATATGGCTTTAGAGTTGGTAAGGGCAACGGAAGCTGCAGCCATGGCTGCAGGGCGTTGGATGGGACGTGGCGACAAAAACGCCGTGGATAATGCGGCCGTCAATGCCATGAGGTATATGTTGAACACCGTTTCAATGGATGGAGTTGTGGTCATTGGCGAGGGAGAAAAGGACCAGGCTCCCATGCTTTTTAACGGCGAAAAGTTGGGTTTGGGTTGCGAACCGGAGGTGGACATTGCCGTAGATCCCGTCGACGGTACCACCCTTACTGCGCTGGGAAGGCCGAATGCCGTAAGTGTAGTCGCCGTAGCTGAGAGCGGAAGTCTCTACAGTCCGAAGCACGTATTTTACATGAACAAGATAGCTACCGGTCCTGAGGCTGCAGAAGTCATTGATATCGAGTTGTCTCCATCGGAGAATATTCGGCGCGTAGCGAAGGCGAAACACAAGGCCATAGAAGACGTTACGGTAGTAGTGCTTGACAGGCCTCGTCATGAGAGCTTGATTCAGGAAATAAGGTCTTTAGGCGCCAGGATAAAATTAATACCCGACGGAGACGTTGCCGGTGCGTTAATGACATGCAAGGAAGATAGCGGCATAGATCTTCTCTTAGGCGTTGGGGGTTCGCCCGAAGCCGTAATATCGGCATGCGCCATTAAATGTATTGGGGGTAATTTTCAATGCAAACTTTGGCCTAGAAACCGCGAGGAAAGAGAACGTTGCCTTGAAATGGGCATGGATATAGATAGAGTGCTAAATATTGATGATCTGGTAAAAAGCGATAACGTTTTCTTCGCAGCTACGGGCGTTACCGACGGTGAGCTTTTGAAGGGAGTCCGTTACAGAGGCGCCACGATAACGACCCACTCCCTCGTAATGAGATCTAAAAGTGGCACCGTCAGGTACGTGGAGGCAATACATCGGAGCAAGAAGTTGTACGAGATAAGCGATATCGAGTACTTGCCCAGGATGTCTAAGGGCCAATTATAATTTTTTATAACATTTCTTGAACAGGAGGAGATCCCATGTTATCCGATATCGAAATAGCCCAAAGATCAAAGCTGAAGCACATAAGGGATATAGCACAAGACTTAGGAATACCCGAAAGGTATTTACTCCCCTACGGCCACTACAAGGCTAAGGTGGAAGTAAACTACATGAAGGATTTAAAG
>DGDP01000020.1:0-7576 GCA_002385485.1 Acetomicrobium sp. UBA3949
GTATGGGATGAAACCGATCTGGTTAGATGTGTCGGTGGTACGGTATTGTCAGCCTGCAGCATTTTGTATCAAAACCCAAAAGTTGATACTGTGGGGATGTTTGCGTTAGGTGAAATGACGGATCAATATGGCAACAGCAGCCTGGAGACTGTTGTAAAAATAATTTTTAATAGAGATATAGCCAATAAAATTAACTGGGAAGGCTTTGTTGAACAATTTAATATCGATCCAGGTAATATTTACAGAATAGCTGAAAGCTATCACATACGTAATGGCGTATTAAGATATGTAAAACCAGATAAAATCAAATTAAAATAAGTGCTGGGAACAGCACTTAAGGCTACGAGCTATAATATCGCATAGTTTTTGCACAATCCACCTAGGGCATCCTAGAGGCCTCTACGTAAGTCTTAGGCTTCTTCCACGTCTACGGTCGGAAATGCTTCCTCAAATTTCACCTCCATTTCCGGCAACTGCTCGTACAGTGCCACCGCCTCGTACAAGAAGGGTAACGGTTCCAGTCTGTCAATCTCCCCCCTGCCACAGTGTGAGGTACACCGCAAAGTAACCCCCCTTGGCGTCTTGTAAAGGTAGGTGTTGCGTCCGTGTCTTTCCATGTTGTGTCCGTCCCAATAACAATCGCGAGCAATTATCGGTGCCTTCTCTGTGTAGTACCTGATACCGTTTGGCCCTCCCCCGATTTGCAGGACACGAAGTTAAGACTATATAATCCAACCTGAAGGGGGCGTTTTGTTCATGGGAAGTGCGAGGAGACATTACAACGAGGAGTTTAAACGCAACGCAGTAGACTTATGCCATACCAGCGGCAAAAGTATTAGTGAAATAGCTAAAGATCTGGGAATCAGCTGTAGCATGCTCGCAAGATGGAAAAGAGAGCAGGAAGAATATAAAGATAGGGCATTCCCCGGCCTGGGCAAGGCAAGACGGGGAACGGATCTGGAAGAAGAAAACCGTCGCCTAAAGAAGGAATTGGCACTCGTCCAGGAGGAACGGGACATACTAAAAAAAGCTGTAGCCATCTTTTCCAAAGTCCCGAAATGAAATACCGTTTTATCCTGGATAACTCGAAGGTATTTCACGTAAAGACGATGTGTCGTGTCCTGAAAGTATCTCGTAGTAGATATTATTCTTGGCTAAAAAAGCCTTTAAGCCAAAGGCAAATTCAGGAAGAAATCATAAAAGAACGTATAATTTATATCTACAACGAAAGCCGCCGTACCTATGGCAGTCCCAGGATACATAGACAAATGGCAAAAGATGGCATTCACTGTAGCAAAAAGAGGATAGAACGAATAATGAGAAAAGCAGGTTTAAAGGCCGTAGGGAGGCGCAGATTCAAGATCACGACCGACTCGGGTTCTAATATGTCAGTGGCAAATAATGTCTTAGGCAGAAACTTTATCGCTGGATGTCCAGATGAGAAATGGGCTGCAGACATAACCTATATCCACACCTACGAAGGATATCTATACCTAGCGGCTGTAATGGACCTTTACTCCAAAAAGATCGTGGGATACTCTATGAAACAACGGTTGACCCAGGAACTGGTCATTGAAGCCATGAATATGGCGATACATACCCGACGTCCAATGCCAGGGCTGATCGTTCATACCGACAGGGGCAGTCAATATGGCAGCTTTGCTTACAGACAACTGCTCGAAAAGGAAGGATATATATGTTCAATGAGCCGCAAGGGCAATTGTTGGGATAATTCTCCAATGGAGAGCTTCTTTAAGACCTTGAAGGCAGAACTCGTGTACCATCGCGGGTTTAAAACCAGGGCTCAAGCCAGAATTGAAATCTTTGAGTATATTGAGGTATTCTACAACCGTACTAGACTGCATTCTACCCTTGACTACAAAAGCCCGGAGGAATTCGAGAGAACATATAAAAATCTAATAAAAGTGACTTAGGTTGATGTCCGCTAAAGCGGGGGAAGTCCAGTTCATTACTTCACACATGCGTCTTGGTTTCATTTCTTACCCCTCATTTTATGCTAATTGGCCTTACCTGACCCTCTTTTTGCTCCCCAAAAGCTTCTTCACTGGTGATGCCATATCGTGTGCTTCCCTTATGTCTGACTCGGCAAGGGCTATGTAACGTTTGGTCATGTCAAGCGTGGTGTGTCCCATAATCGTTTGCAACGCAAAGGGGTTCATGCCGTTACGCAGGAAGTGGAGTGCTGCATCATGCCGTAAGTCGTAGGGTGAAAGACGCTTTAGGCCAAGCTTGGGTGCGTAAACCTTTTTAAGTCTCTGTCTCCAACCCGAAATCGTTAGCCTGTCTCCTTCGTAGTTGGCAAAGAGCAGCGGTGTTTCCCATTCCCTCGGCCTTGCGGTAATTAACCCCTGTATTGCCTTTGCCGTCTCAATGGAGAAGGGTAGCGTTCGGCTCTTTCGTGTCTTTGCGATTGATGCCCTGACCAGCACAGTCATTTCTTTTAAGTTGACATCGTCAACAGTAAGTGCTAATGCTTCGCTTGGCCTTATGGCTGTGTCTATGGAAAGGCATATTAAGGCATAATCTCGCCTGCCACAGTAGGTTGACTTGTCGGGTAGCTTTAAAAGATTGGCCAACGTCTCGGCCGAATGCTGGACGATTCTCGGTTCGGCCTTCCTTGCCCTGATGCCTTCCACGGGATTTCCTGTGTAAGCACCTTCGTCCACCAGCCACGAGAAGAAAGCTTTGAGGTATTTCCTTCTGATGTTGAACGTTGCCGGTGCGATGTCGTCTTGGCCCAAATAGGACAAAACGGCAACTCTTGCCCTGCTTAGGTCGGACGGGTTCCAAGCATCGGGGTATAGGCCAAAAAACCTCGTGACATGGTAGCGGTAGTCGTCAATTGTCCCAACTGCAAGCCCATCAGCTTTCTTAAAAAGTAAAAAGGCTTCCAAAGCATCCTCCCATGATTGAAACTTCTCTTGAAATAAAACCACACGGTTCGTTTGGTTCATAATTTTGCCTTGCAGTTTTTATGAAAGGGCAAATTTAGGAGCGTTGGACTTTGGCAATTTTGCTGCGATTTGCCGAAAACAGGTTGATTAAGAACCCGCATGTGTGCTACTGTTAGAGTTTAGTAGCTCAATAGGTCAGAGCACTGGACTGTGGCTCCAGGGGTTGGGGGTTCGAGGCCCCTCGCTCACCCCATTTTTATGTCCCGACTGGTTTTTTGAAGCGTCGGGATTTTTTATGCCTGATTGCTGTAATAGCCTTAGAAATTACGCATTTTCCCGAACTGCAAGCATTGTATTTCCAGCAGTATACAGCTAAAGATAGATGTTTTTAGCAAAATAGAGTGTATCTTGCACGCCACCCAGAGAGCTGGTATCCTTTTCATAAAGATAGTTCTTCTTTTTGAAAATTCTAACGCCACCATGTTCACCGTCAGATCACTAGCTCGGGAGGACAATATGAATAACGGCAAGATAACCTTAAGACAGCTGGAGACCCATCTTTTCAAGGCCGCCGACATCCTCAGGGGAAAGATGGACGCCTCCGAATATAAAGAATACATCTTCGGAATGCTTTTCTTGAAACGCGTTTCTGACGTCTTTAAAGTAAAAAGACAAGAACTAAAAGACAAATTCATTTCTGAGGGTTTCACGAAAGATGAGATAGCAGAGCTTTTGGAAGATCACGCTACGTATGGAGATACATTCTTCGTCCCAACGAGGGCAAGATGGGAGAATATCCTTAACCTGAAAGAAGATGTAGGAAATCAGTTAAATAAGGCGTTAGCCGCATTGGAGGAAGCCAACTCCGAACTCGACGGGGTCTTAAAGCACATTGATTTCAACGCTGTTAAGGGCAAGACTCGCCTAAAGGACCAACAGCTCATCGATCTCATTCATCACTTTAATAAGTACAGGCTCACGAACGACGACTTCGAATTTCCCGACTTACTCGGGGCTGCCTATGAATACCTTCTCAGGGAATTCGCCGACTCGGCTGGGAAAAAGGGAGGGGAATTTTATACGCCTCCCCAGGTCAAGCAATTAATGGTAAGACTTGTTAAACCGCAAGAGGGCATGTCAATTTATGACCCCACCGTCGGTTCCGGAGGTTTTCTCATAGAATCCAGGCAATATGTGGAAGAGCAGGGAATGAATCCAAAGAATCTGGCACTTTACGGCCAGGAACTCAACGGATTGACCTGGTCGATATGCAAGATGAACATGATACTTCACGATATACCTGATGCCCATATAGAAAACGAGGATACATTGACAAATCCCGCCTTTACGGAAAAAGGTTATATAAGACGCTTCGACAGAGTCTTGGCCAATCCCCCCTTTTCTCAAAATTACTCGAGAGCAAACATGCTATATCCTGAGAGGTTCAAATACGGTTTTACCCCTGAAACGGGGAAAAAGGGAGACCTGATGTTCTTACAGCACATGATCGCCAGCTTAAAAGATGACGGCATCATGGCGACCGTCATGCCACATGGTGTTCTTTTCAGGGGCTCGCAGGAAAAGGTCATAAGAGAGGGCATAGTGAGAGACGATTTAATCGAAGCCATTATTGGCTTACCTCCAAAGTTGTTTTATAACGTAGGCATTCCTGCTTGCGTAATTGTCATCAACAAAAACAAACCGGAACATATGAAAGGCAGGATTTTGTTCGTTAACGCCGACAGGGAATACGGGGAGGGAAGAAATCAAAATTACCTCAGGCCGGAGGATATCGAAAAGATCGTCATGGTCTTCGATAACAAGCTTGAGATCCCTAAATATTCAAGGCTTGTGAACCTTGAAGAGATAGAAGAAAATGATTTTAACCTGAACATCAGAAGATACGTCGATAACTCTCCCGATCCCGAAATAGAAGATGTCCGCGCCCACCTTATTTGCGGTATCCCAAAAAGGGAAATTGATTCATATGAAAGAAATTTTCGCAGGTTCAACATTTCTTTAAACCTCTTATTCGAAGAAAAAGATGGCGAGTATCTTGAATTTAAAACAAACATCAGGGAAAAGAACGATATAAAAGAGATTATCGAAAACACAAATGCTATAAACGAAACAATCTTAAAACACAAAGCTAAGCTTCAAGAATGGTGGAACGAAGTAAACCCCCAAATCGAAAGATTTCGCGGAAACAATAATCTGTGGGATTTTAGGATAAAGGCCATGAAGAGACTAAAAGAAGCTTTTGTGCCCCTCGGGCTGCTCGATGAGTTCAGGGTCTCGGGGATATTCGTTAATTGGTGGGAAGAGTTGAAATACGATTTCAAAACCATAGTCTCCGCCGGTTGGAGCAAAAACCTCATCGAGGACGACAGAATTAAAGATAAATATTTTAAAGCCGAGATGGAGGAAATAGAGGAACTGGAAAGCAAGATAGCCGAAGCTGAGGGAGAGCTAAACGAGCTTTTAGAAGAAGTCGAAGACTGGGACGAAGAAGAGCAGGGCAACAAAACGGCAAACAAGGTCAAGCAATATCTGGAAGAAGAAATAAAAGACATCTTGCTCGTCCCCAAAAACCAAAAATGGAGCAAAAATTTTGCCCTGGCTTTGACGAAATTTAATGGTGAACCCCTATCTGATATGGCTAAAAAGATGATTCAGGGGATGTGGCAACTTCATGAAATGATCGACGATAAAAATAAGGAATTAAGCAAATGGCAGAGGAAACTAAAATCAAAAACAGACGAACTCGAGGGAGTATATAAAAAAGATAAGGACACTGGCCAACAGGTGAAAGTGAAAGAAGGGAAAATCGACAGAAAAAGAAACTCGCTCACGGAATCGGAGGCCAAGGACTTATTGCTTGAGAAATTCTACGATATCATCGAAGAGCAGCTTAACCGGCATCTCAACGCAGAAAAAAAGGAAATCATAAAGATCTTTGAAAACCTATGGGATAAATATAAAGTTTCTCTTTTTGCGCTAAAACAGGAAAGGGACGAAGAAACAAAAAAGCTGGACGAATTTCTTGAGAAGTTGGGATATTACAATGGATGAAAGCGAATTGGAGGCGATCAGGGAAGGGATTGCCAACGCATTACTGCACAGAGACTACTTAAGGCCAATTAATGTTCAAATAAAAGTGTACGATGATAAAATGCAGATTTCTAACGTTGGAGGGTTGCCCGATGAGTGGGATACCGAGAAAATTTTAAGCTCCCACTCCTCTTAAAGCAGTTATGTATGCAAAAGAAAATGGCCAGATTACTAACAAGGAGTATCAAAAAATAAATAACTGCTCCAGAAATACAGCCTTTGCAGATCTAAAAGAACTTGTAAAAAGAAAGATTGTAGAAGAAAGCGGGAAAAGGGGAGCGGGGTCCTTTTATACCATTGCACATTAATTGCACTTATTGCACAGCCATTGCACATTAATTGCACAATTGAGGAAGTATATGCTCTTGATAAAGATAAACAATCACACGCAATGTAAGGGTGTACAAAAGCTCCATATTTGGTAGGGGATGAGAAATTGAGAAAACCACCAGAAGAGTGGGAAGAGTGTAAGCTGATAGATATTATAGAATTGCGTTACGGAAAAGGACTAATAGGGCAGGACAGAAAAAATGGCAATATCCCTGTTTACGGCTCAAATGGCATCATAGGTTACCATAATAAATATTTGGTTAAAGGTCCAGGAATCATTATAGGTCGAAAGGGAAGCGTTGGTGAAATAAAGTACTCCCCCCTGGATTTTTTCCCAATAGACACAACTTATTATGTTAGTCCAAAAAAAGAAATAGATATAAAGTATATGTATTATTTTTTACTTACACTGTGCCTTGATGAGATGAATTCACATAGTGCTGTACCTGGTTTAAATAGAAGCAATGTGCATTCGTTAAACATAATAATTCCCCCTCTTCCTGAACAACGCAAAATAGCCGATATCCTTGAAACCGCAGACGAAGCCATAGAAAAAACCGATGTCATCATTGAAAAATACAGGCGAATACAACAGGGTCTGATGCAGGACTTGCTGACCAAAGGCATAGACGAAAAGGGACAAATAAGAAATGAAGATACACACAAATTCAAGGACTCGCCCCTCGGCAGGATACCGGAGGAGTGGGAAGTGGTAAGGCTGCAAGAAGCAGTTATTAGATCATTTTCTGGCGGTACCCCAAATCGAGAAAATCCAGAGTTTTTTAATGGAACAATAAAATGGTTAAAATCGGGTGAAATAAGTACAAAGTACATTTACAACACTGAAGAAAAAATAACGCTAAAGGGATTTAAGCTTTCTGGCAGCAAGTATATTACGAAAGACTCGGTGGTAATCGCGCTTTATGGCGCTACAGCTGGGCAAACAGGTATTGTGAAAGAAAAAATGACCATGAATCAAGCCGTCTTAGCCCTTGCTTGTAATAAGACAAAAACTCATTACGAGTATCTCTATTATCACCTACGATTCCGTGTTCCAAAAATCCTTGCCCAACTTCAGGGCTCTGGCCAGCCAAACTTAAATAAAGAGATAGTTGACAATAGTTTAATCCCCCTCCCCCCTCTCCTCGAACAACACCGCATCGCCTCAATACTATCTCAAATCGACGAAGTAATCGAAAAAGAAGAGCGGTATAAAGAAA
>DGDP01000020.1:7844-10455 GCA_002385485.1 Acetomicrobium sp. UBA3949
AGGACTTGTTGACCGGAAAAGTTCGAGTTAACCACTTGATCGAGGAGTTTTAAGGATGTACCGAAAGCTAGATGAAGAACATTATGTGGAAAATACTTTCCTTGCTCAACTTTTAGGGCTTGGCTGGAAGGTTTACAAGCAAAATAGGGGTGACCCGCAGGACATAAGGGAAATTAAATCTTTTGGCCCGTCCTTTGATCCCCTATATGGCGAACGCTCGCATTTGCGGGAAAGCTTTAGGTATATAATTCTTGAAGACGTTTTAAGAAAATCCATTAAAAAAATAAACACCTGGATCGAAGAAGACCAGATCAACGAGGTCGTAAGAAGGATAACTGCGCCGACTGCAAATTTCCTTCTGGAAGCCAACAAAGAAATACACGATCTACTCGTTGAAAACACTTCGGTATCCGAAAACCGAAGGACCGGCGAAAAGAGCCCAACGGTCAAATTTATAGATTTCAGCAACCCCGAAAAGAATTCTTTCGTTGCCATCTCGCAGTTTAAGGTAAATATCCCTGGCACAGAAAAGCACATAATACCGGATATAGTGCTATTCGTAAATGGTCTGCCTTTGGTTGTCGTCGAGTGCAAGTCACCTACGACAGGAGACCCGATTGTGGAGGGAATCACTCGGCTCTTAAGGTACTCCAACAGAAGAGGAGAAAAGGAAGGAAATGAAAAGCTCTTTTGGTATAACCTTTTTATGATCTCGACGTCCAATCAAGTTGCAAAATACGGCACCATCACCGCTGATTACGGTTACTTCGTCGAGTGGAAAGATCCTTACCCTTATGCTTTATCTGATATAAATTCAAAAGGAAACATCACAAGCCAACAAGTCTTGATTCAGGGGATGCTTTCAAAGGACAACTTTTTGGACATCCTTCATACTTACACAATTTTTAAGGAAGATTCAAAGGGCAGCATTATCAAGGTTGTGGCAAGATACCAACAGTTTAGAGCCGTTAAAAAAATAATAAAAAGGCTTAGGGAGGGTAAAACTCCAGAAGAAAGAGGGGGAATCGTCTGGCACACCCAGGGATCGGGAAAATCGTTGACGATGATGTTCACCGTAAGGGAGATGTACCATAGCCCCGAATTCAGGAATTTTAAAATTGTCTTCGTAACGGACAGGAAAGATCTCGAAAAACAGCTGAGAGGGACGTCAAGAAGCGTTGGATTTACCGTTCATCTTGCAAGGAATACACGGGAGCTAAAAAAGCTTTTAAAAACAGATACCCCCGATCTCGTCATGTGCATGATCCATAAATTTCAGGAAAGAGATCTTAAAACTCACTTTCCCGTGCTAAATACATCGCCTAACATTCTTGTTATGATCGACGAGGCGCACAGGACGCAATATAAATTGCTTGGCGCTAACCTAAAGAGGGCCTTGCCAAACTCCGTAAGGATTGCCTATACGGGCACACCTATCGAAAAAACGGAGATGACATTTGGTGAATATATTGACAAATACAGCATAAAACAAGCCGTAGAGGACGAGGTAACCGTTGAAATCGTGTACGAGGGAAGAATCCATAGTGCAGAGCTCTCCGATGAAGAAGCTGCAAACGCAAAGTTCGAGGACGTCTTTTCAATCACCGATGCCGATGAAAAGGCAAAAATCATGGGAAGGTACACAAGGAGGGCCTATTTAGAAAACGAGAACGTCATAAAAGACAAGGCAAGGGACATGATAGAACACTACATTACACATATCTTTCCTAATCGATTTAAGGCTCAGGTCGTCACTGTCTCTAGACTAGCTGCTATAAGGTATAAAAAAGCCCTTGAAGAGGCGTTAAAAGAAAAGATAGAAGAAATGAAAAAGAAAGGCTCCGACGAGGACATAAAGGCGCTCGAAAAAATAAAAGCAGAAGTAGTAATATCCGGACTTCTCGATGACGATCCCGAATATCAACCCTATACCGACGAGAGAGAGCACGAAAGGATAATAAGAAGCTTTAAAGTTCCCTTTGACAAAACTGGCGAAGACGGCATTTCCGGCGACGTCTGTATTTTGGTCGTGCAGAGTATGCTCATCACGGGCTTTGATGCTCCCATTGAGCAGGTGATGTATTTAGATAATGTGATTAAAGGTCATAATTTACTGCAGGCTATAGCTAGGGTAAACAGGGTTTACAAAAATAAGACTTGCGGTTTTGTCGTAGACTACGTAGGGGTCTTAAAGCATTTAAGGGAATCTCTTTCAATTTACGCCGACGAAGACATAGAAGAAATTGCGCAGGTCGTTAAATATAAGGCCCAAAGCATCGACGAATTAAGATACATCAGTTGTCAAATAGACGATTTCTTTAAAAGGAACAAAATAGAGAACTGGCGCGATGATGTGGATGCATGTATAGATCTTTTGGTTGACGAAGAGACGAGAAACGAATTCATAATGCTCGTGAGGAGATTTAACAAGGCCATGGACGCCGTTCTCCCTGACCCGGAAGGCTTAAAATACGCTGCGGACCTAAAAATTCTTAATTTTATTAAAGAATCGGCCAGGAACAGGTATAGAGATGACAGGCTCAGTATAAGGGACGCCAGCAGAAAGATAAGGGAAATAGTCGAGGAATATCTGGTATTCTTATACACATCT
>DGDP01000063.1 GCA_002385485.1 Acetomicrobium sp. UBA3949
GGTTTAGTGATGCCGAACTGCCCCTCCTTTTGGGCCCACGTTTTGGCAGCATGGCGTTTAGGGGGTGCTGTAGTTCCATATAATCATCGCGAGCCGGTAAATGCCGTTACAAGTGCCTTGAAACATGCAAAGGTTTCTATGGTCGTTTTGTCTAAAGAGCGTTCCAATTTGGTTGACGAGCTGAATCGTGAGCATATCTCTTGGGGGCTGGCCCTATACGATGCACCTTTTAAGGAATCTGTTCAAGCCTTACCGGAATACCCCGGACAAGAAGGCGGCGCCGTCATATTTTATACTTCTGGGACAGGCGGTAAGCCGAAAGCCGTCCCATTAAGTCACTCATCTTTATATATGAACGCCATAAGTTGCATCGATCAGGTAGAACCCATAAAGGATGGAGATATACTTCTTAATGCTCTTCCCAATTCTCACGTTCTCGGATTTTCAATATGTGGTCTATTGCCACTGCTGTTAAACCTTTCTCAATGCATGTTGTCCAGTTTTATGCCCGTAAAAAACGTATTGGAAGCGATTAGAAGCTCCGAGACCAATGTATTGGTCGGCGTACCAATGATGTATCAATTCATAACGTCAGCTCTATCACAGGGAGAAAGCTTGCCAAGGCGTATCAAAGCTGCAATCTCCGGGGGAGATAAGTTCCCCTTTGCTTTGGACGAAATTCTCGAAAAGTATTTAGGGATCGGCGTGCTGGAAGGGTATGGTTTGACGGAAGCATCACCGGTGGTAGCCGTTAATAGGTCTTATTCTGCGAGAAAACTTGGCACTGTAGGCCCTGCCCTTCCGATAGTGGAAACCAAAGTATGCGATCATGAGGGAAAGGAATTGCCTAAAGGGCATGAGGGCGTGCTTTGGATTAGAGGCGCCTCAGTAGCGGATGGCTATTTCGAAGACGACGGGTTGACTGGCGCTTTCTTCAAAGACGGTTGGTTTAATACGGGGGATATAGTGTCGATCGATGACGATGGTTACATAAGGCTTCACTCTCGCGAGAGCGATGTAATTATGGTTGGAGGCTTCAAAGTATTTCCGGAAGAAGTCGAAGAGATCCTTCTGAAACACCCATCAGTAAAAGAAGCTGCCGTTATTGGAGTAAACCAGAGCATGAGCGGACAAATCGTTAAAGCTTTTATAGTGCCTAAATTAGATAAGCAGCCGGCAAAAAGAGATATATGGTCCCATTGCAGACGGCTTTTGGCCTCTTATAAAATCCCAAAGATCATCGAATTTGTAGATAACCTGCCCAAAACTGCCCTGGGGAAGGCCAAAAGATCAGCATTGCGAGAAGGATAGGGGAGTATCCGTGAAAGCGAAGCGATGCAAAGTTGCCGTAGTGGGGGATGTTATGCTTGACCATTATATCATTGGTCGTGCGAGCAGATTGTCGCCTGAAGCCCCCGTTCCGGTAGTTGAAGTTATCGAGGAGGATTATCGGCCGGGTGGAGCGGCTAATGTGGCTAATAACGTTGCTGCTTTCGGATTCGATGCTGTTTTAGTGGCCCCCAAGGGGCAGGATATTTACTGGGACCTGTTGGAGTCTCTGCTGAATAAGACAAGGGTTGCCATATGTTCTCCAATAACTTTAAACATTCCGACGATACGTAAGACGAGGATTCTTGCCCGTTCTCAGCAGATTGTACGAGTAGATTGGGATAACTATATTGATGATCGTTTATGCGATATTTCGAAAGATATTTTAAAAGTTTTGTCTACTCTTGATGCCGATGTATTGGTCATTTCAGATTACGCGAAGGGTACTGTAAGCGAAAAAGTGGCCGGTGGGTGCATCAATTGGGCCAAAGGAAGGGGTATTCCCGTTATAGTCGACCCTAAACCGCAACATAAAGAACGGTATATAGGAGCGACTGTTATGACTCCCAATAAATTGGAAGCGGAAATGCTTTTAGGGCGTGTCTTTGATGGGAATTTCACTCCTCTGGAGGGTGCTCAGTTGCTTGGGGAACGTCTTTCCATGGAGGCTGTTGTCATCACCCTTGGAGACCAGGGTATGGTACTTGCCGCAAAGGATGAATTGATCCATTTCCCGGCCCGTGCAAGGGAGGTTTACGATGTTTCCGGGGCTGGTGATACGGTAGTCGCATCTATAGCCGTTGCCCTTGGATTGAGGCTGCCTTGGCGTGTAGCTTGTGAATTTGCTACTTTGACAGCCGGGCTGGTCGTACAAAAGATGGGTACTGCCACTGTTACTCCGGAAGAAATCAAGAATTCTCCCGAGTGGGAAAAGTTAAAGCCCTATTTCGACGGAGACCAATGATTTAATCGATAAACCCCAGTTCGGACAGTGCCTTTTGCGCATCTTCAAAGACCAAAGGTAAGTCCTTAGGGGTTTTGCCGACATATACGAACTTTCCTCTGCCAAATCTTTTAGCCGATTCCAAATCGCTGCTCGTATCTCCGAAAAATATCGGATTTTTGGCACCCACCCTCGCGGACAAGACTTCTAAGCCTTCGGGGGAAGGCTTAGGCATACCGTCCTCTAAAGTGAATATCCTCTCCTTTGGAAGGTCTTCCCAGCCAAGAAGCTTTAGCCCAAGAAGACACTCTTTCCGCGACCTTCCTGTGAAAATGCAGACGGGCAAGGGAAGATCTTTCCAATGCACATCGATGAGAGCCCTTTCTCTTCGCCAAAGTCCCTTTCCTTTGTACCATTTGGGTTCTTTGCTATGTAAAGAAATGTATTCCTCACGACCGAAGTAGATCTCCTCGCACAACTGTCTCACAGATGATCTGGGAACGATATTGTTAAAATTGTCAGAAAGCAGTAGCGAAGGGTCGTCGCCATTGAAATTTTGCAGAATTTCTTCCCACTGTTTTGGGGTGGG
>DGDP01000136.1 GCA_002385485.1 Acetomicrobium sp. UBA3949
CGTTAAAGTAATAGCGCGTATGGGGTTTGATCTTCTGATCGTTACCGACTGCGGAAGCAAAAACGAGAAGGAAATCGATCTTGCCCTCGATATGGGATTGAAAGTGGCGGTGTTCGATCATCATTTCGTTGACAAAATTTGCCATCGTGAATGTATAATTAATCCTCACATAGGGGGAGATGAAGAAGCGAGAAAGCTGTCTGCTGCAGGAGTTTTGTGGTGTTGGCTGTGGCAAAGCGGCCTTGTGTCGCAGGATTGGTTGTTGGACAGATTGGATATAGTCTCCCTATCGGTAGTTGGCGATTCAATGCCCCTTGGCCTACTGAATAGAGCCCTCGTGCGGGAAGGTCTTAAACGGTTAGAGACGACTCGAAGGCCGGGCTTGAGATATCTATTCGACAAACTTTCTGTAATGTACCCTATAGATGAAAATCAGTTAGCGATGAAGCTTAATCCATGTTTAAATTCGGCCGGAAGGATTTCCCTTGCTGAGACGGCTCTGAAGGCGCTCGAACATTCCAAGGAGAGCATCAAAGCTGCCCTGGAACTTGTGAATTTAAACTATCAGCGTAAAAAGCTGAGCGGCGAGCTGTATAACCAGGCCACTACGGGATTGCGTGATGGACGTTTCAAGTTCGTTGTGGATTCGGCTCATTGGCCTTTAGGGCTTTTGAGCAGCGTGGCGAGCAGATTGTGCTATGAGTTCAACAGGCCTATAGTTTTGGCTGCTCAGCATGGCGGAAATGTGAGAGCTTCTTTGAGGGTGCCGGAGGGTTTAAACGCTATAGAAGTATTGGAAAAGATATCCTCCCATTTAAAGAGCTGGGGAGGCCATAAGGGTGCGGCAGGCTTCAGTGTCGATGCGAAAGGATGGCATGAGGTAAAGAAAAAGCTCGAGGAAAGCCTGTCAAAGTGCTGTTTACTCGAGAGCGTCTCGGAATACGAGGACGCAATATCGTTTGAGCCTAAGATGTGGGATTTGCATCTATGGGAGCGATTTAGAGAGCTTGCCCCCTTCGGCGAGGGCAACGAGATGCCCTACTTCTTTATAAGCCATCAATATGATGATGTAATGAAACCTCTAAGAGGAGGGAGTCATTATCGTCTTTTATCAAGGAGTGGCGAGATATTGATATTTAATTTCAGTGAAGCAGAAAAGTACAAAGGCAGAATCAAAGGGTGGCTGTACCGCCCCTTCGTCGATGCCTTTGGGGGAAAGCTTAAGTTGTCCATGAAAGCAGAAAAAGCAGTCATATGATTTGTCAGGGGAGTAGCTAAATGAATGAAGGTAGCGAAAGTCGTATGATGTACGGCTACCAGTGGAGTGGAATGCAGAGTCCCTCATCCCAGGGGATGGATAAGGCCCTACGGATTTTGCGCGATAGCTTCATGGGTCGCATCCCTGAAGAGAGCAGGACGACTGCCGTAAGTTTGGCTTGGCAGGAGCTTTGGAGTAAGGCGGCGAAATACCTGGATAAGAACGAATTGAAGCTCCTGGGGGAAGCTTTTGTGTATGCCGCTAACAAGCATAAGAACCAAAAAAGGGCTACGGGGGAACCCTACGTGGTGCACGTCCTCTCGGTGGCCGGTATACTTTCCGATGTCAATATAGATGTTGAAACTCTTGTAGCCGCGCTCTTGCATGATGTCATTGAAGATACCGATTCTACTTTCGAGGAAGTTAAGGCTAAATTCGGCACGAACGTTGCAGTGCTTGTCGATGGGGTAACAAAACTTGGAAACATCGACTTTAAGACCGTGGAGGACTATCAGGCTGAGAATTTGCGCAAGATGTTTTTAGTGATGGCCAAAGACATTAGGGTCGTGTTAATCAAATTGGCCGACCGCCTTCATAACATGCGTACGATACAGGTGTTGAGAAGGGAAAAGCAGCTTCGCATAGCCAAGGAAACCCTTGAAATATACGCACCTCTTGCTCATAGGCTCGGCATCTATCATATGAAACGCGAGCTCGAGGATTTGGCCTTTAAAGTCTTGGAACCGGACATGTATTACGAGATTAGGCGGAGGGTAAGGAAGAAACTTCCCGAAAGGGAAGCCATTATAAAAGAAGCTATAGACACCTTATCCAAAAAATTGGATGAAGGGGGAATAAAGGCCTTCATTACCGGGAGGGCAAAGCACTTTTACAGCATTTACGAAAAGATGAAACGCAAGAATCTAACAATAGAGCAGATGTACGATCTCCTGGCTTTAAGGGTTATCACAAATTCTGTCGTGGATTGCTACCAGGTTTTGGGCATTGTCCATACCATATGGAAACCCATTCCCGGCCAGTTCGACGATTACATTGCAAATCCTAAAAGCAACATGTATCAATCTTTGCATACCACAGTGGTGGGACCAAGCGGAGAACCCCTGGAAGTACAAATAAGGACCTGGGATATGCATTGGATAGCGGAGTACGGGATTGCTGCCCACTGGAGATACAAGGAAGGTCAGATAAAGCCAGACGACCTGGATACCAAGTTGACGTGGATAAGACAAGTCCTGGAAACGCAGCTCGATTCTTCGGAGCCTTCCGAATTCCTGGAAAACTTAAAGGCAGATGTGCTATCGACAGAGGTCTTCGTCTTTACCCCCAAAGGCGATGTGATATCTTTGCCCAAGGGCGCAACTCCTTTGGACTTCGCCTATAATATTCACACCGAGATAGGGAATAAATGCGTAGGCGCCATGGTTAATGGCCGCATAGTTCCCTTGAGCTACGAGTTAAAAAACGGGGATATAATTAGAATTCTTACATCTCCGCAGGGACACCCTTCCAGAGACTGGTTGAGCATTGTAAGCACAGGGCGGGCCCGGTCGAAGATAAGAGCCTATTTCAGGGCGATGGAGCAGACCGAGAAAAAAGAAAGGCTGGAAAGAGGGCGGGATCTGCTGCTGTCTGAAATTTCAAAGCATGAAGAATTTAAAGGCCTTGACATGGAGTCCTCTTCCAGTACTTTGAATAAAGTGGCAAGGGATTTTGGCCTGTCAAATAAAGAAGAGCTTTTCGTCGCTATAGGAGAGGGGAGCATTTCGCCCTCCTCTGTGGTGTCTAAGCTTATCGACTCGGAACTTGCGAGGTCTAAGGGTGCGGCAAAGGCAATCGGACAACCAAAAACGAAGGAGACGGACTCGGAGATCCTAGTGGAAGGGGCCGGAGGAGTGATGGTCTCGCTGGCCCACTGCTGTTGTCCAGTCCCGGGAGATCAAATTGTCGGTTATGTTACGACAACCAGAGGGATAACAGTGCACAGGTCCGATTGTCCGAATTTGCTGAGAACATCGGATGGTCGAAGGGTTGAGGTCTCCTGGGGACAGAAGACCAAGGCCTTTTACTCTACTCGCCTCAGGCTGGAGGCTGTCGACAGGCCAGGCTTGTTTGCCGATGTTACGCAAGCGATAAACGCTGCCGAGGGAAGCATTCTATCCATAAGCGCCCATGTGGTAGATAAGAACAGGGCCAGAATGAACATGGAGATATTGGTCAAAGACGTA
>DGDP01000111.1 GCA_002385485.1 Acetomicrobium sp. UBA3949
AAAAGTAAGAAAGTTTAATTTAATATAGTAACTGTGCACTTAAAGCCATTAAAGCCATTAAAGCCATTAAAGCCTCTGACAGAGGCTTTAATGGCTTTAAGTATGTAATTATAGTGTTTTATATCAACGTAGGCAGGTTTTATTTCTTAACCGATCTATTCGTTTAGTTAATTCGGCCATTTTTTCTTTTCTTATCGAAGATAAGAAAGGTCTACACCTAAGAAAATTATCCATAGCTTTTTCAGCCCAAAGCAGGGCTTCTTTTGCGTTCTTGAGTTGATGTTCATAGATTTTAGATATTTCAACGGCGACGTCGATCTTTTTGTATTCCATGTCATATAACTTTTTAAAGAGAGACAAAGCTTCGCAATGATCTCCCTGCCTTTTGTATTCAATTGCCAGCTTCCATATGGCGTTTTTTGCCGGTGGAGTTAGCGAGGAAGCCTTTTCCCATAAGCGGCTGGCCTTATTTAAATCGTAGTTATACCAAGCATCTCCTGCCATATCGATTTCGTGTGGGTCGGTGCTCCTTCCGGAAAGGGTCAATGCCACTTTACTGAAGAGCATGTAAAGCGACAAAATATCCATCTCGTTGTGATAAAATACGCCACTTAATCCTGAAGCGTCTCCCGTTTTAAGAAATTGAGCATAAAGTTCAGGTATGAGAAATCCCGGGACATCCTCGGTTTTTCTGTCGATGCCAAGAATTTGTTTTTCCACATTGGATAAGGTGCACGAGCCTATCCGCTTTTTCCAAAGTCTCCTTGCGAGGTGGAGTAGGTCTAAATGCCCTGTAGGTTCAATCGGTTCCATCCTTGATAGGATAAAGCGAGTGTTGATTAAGGGAAGATCGAAATTTTTGCCGTTATATGTCACGAAGGAAGGTTTGTAGGGAATTATTTCCATAAGCTTTTGGAGCCAGATTCCTTCGGCCCTTGGCGAGCACAAGAATAATTGACGAACGATAAATTGGTCTTGATCGAGCATGCCTATTCCTGCCAAAAAAGCGTAAGTGCCAGTCCCTCCGGAGAGCCCAGTTGTCTCCAGGTCAAAAAAGACCAATGGTTCCTTCGCTCCCCAATGGGAGAGGATTTGTAAGTGATTTTCCAACTCGCCCCGGTTTTTGTAAGGTAACATTTCATGCTTGCTCTCGCAAAAATATACGTCATCGTCCAAAAATTGTCCCGCGGGAAGGCCTTTTATAAAAGTTCTCTTCCTTTCTTCGTTCTTCCTCTTTGAGTTGTCTAGCAGAAATTTCATGTGTAACGGCATATAGTCGTTCATCTTTTACCCTCTTGTGTGCTTAAAAGATTGAGCAAAGCGATGGTGGCATATTTTGCATTCATTGTTGCCCCCAAGGCCCCCGTACAGGCAGGACAACCATTCTCGCAGGGACAATTATATATTGCCTCAGAGGCCGCATCTATTAGTTTTTTCTTTAAGGCAAAGGCTCCATCCGCTAAGCCAACTCCGCCAGGAACGTTGTCTGCAATATATATACTGGGTGTTTCAAAAAAGGGATCTCGAACCATGTGATGTACTCTTATATCGCCTCGATCGCACATTAAAAATAAAGGTGCGACAACTTTCATCAGATGGGAGACACCCAAAAGGCCAGAACTCAAGAAACTTTCATTTAATGAGTCTATAAATTCTTTTCCCAGTTTAAACCAACATGCGGTTGTGTGCATTTCTTCCTCGTCCATGTAAATTTGTCCGTATCCGACATTTTCGTGAGTCATGAGCTTGATCTTTTTGTAAACCGTAGGTCTAAAGCTCAATAAAACTTCGCCTAAACCCCAATGGCCGTCTTCTTTAAATATATCCAGAACCTGTAAACGCGTGGCAAGATCTGCATCTGTGTAATAGTCCACAGATACACGTTTCACATAGCAACGCAAACCCTTAGTATCCAGTTCGGTTACCTGATAGCTTTTTCCGTCGTGAAAATATATCGCCTCAGGGTGGATCAGCATTGGCGCGCTTGGCCTGTCTACCTCTCCAATTACTTGAGGCTTATGTTTTTCAGTGATGTCGATGATCGTGTAATTATCGTTCGTCGCGCTTCTCAAAGAAATATCCTGTGCGGGAAAGGAATCGCTTTGCCAAAAATATCTTGATCCGGCTTTATGTAAGATGTCATATTGGGCAAGGTATTCGAGTGCCTCTTTTGGTTTCGTTGAACCAAAGGGTTCATCTTCGGAAAAGGGCAGCTCGAAAGCAGAACATTTTACGTGATTGACGTAAATGTATAAATTATTTGGATTGATCCTCGCCAACTCGGGCGATCCGCCAAAAAAGTAACTCGGTTTTGTGGCGATGAATTGGTCAAGAGGTCCGGAAGAGGCCACTACTATTGCCGCAGAATGCCCGAAACGCCTGCCGGCTCTGCCGATCTGTTGCCAAGCGGAAGAAATGCTGCCCGGATAGCCGTGTATTATGGCAAGAGAGAGGCTTCCTATATCAATCCCAAGCTCCAGGGCGTTTGTGCTAACGACGCCCAAAATTTTTCCGCTCTTGAGATTTCGTTCGATCTTTCTTCGCTCCTTGGGCAAATATCCGCCACGATATCCACTGACGAGGTTTTCGTCTATGCGCAGCTTTTTGAGGCCTTCTCTGATATATGTCAACAAGAGTTCAACGTTTATCCTTGACCTGGTGAACACTATAGTGCTTATTCCATTGGCTATTGCCTGAGTTGCAATGTCTGCCGTTGCAGAAAGGGAAGACGCCCTTATCCCGAGCTCTTTGTTGATCAATGGAGGGTTGTAAATCATCACGTGTTTTTCTGCCCTCGGCGCCCCGTTTTCGGCAATCAACTCAACGGGCTCCTCGATAAGCCCTTCGGCCAATTGCCCAGGATTCGAAATGGTAGCGGAACAGAAAATGAAGGTTGGATGTGATCCGTAGAAAGCACAAATCCTTTTAAGTCGCCTTATCACGTTCGCCA
The DNA here is from genome assembly GCA_002385485.1 of Acetomicrobium sp. UBA3949. Classification (GTDB taxonomy): domain Bacteria; phylum Synergistota; class Synergistia; order Synergistales; family Acetomicrobiaceae; genus Acetomicrobium. The sequence continues at coordinate 2,951 of DGDP01000111.1, forward strand.
GATGGGATCCGAAAATTCCTTTATATGTATGAAGTTCATCTATTACCACATATTTTAAATTCTCAAAGAGCTTTATCCATTTGGTATGATGAGGCAAGATCGCTGTGTGCAGCATATCTGGATTTGTTATTACAACGTGTCCCGCAGCCCTTATCCTCGATCTCTCGTTTGGAGGAGTATCTCCATCATATGTATAGGTCGCTATAGAAACATCGATTCCCTCTGTTATCGCGTTAATCTCAGCTAATTGATCTTGACTTAAAGCCTTTGTTGGAAATATGTAAAGAGCTCTTGAAGATTGGTCCTGTAGAATGGAATGTATTACCGGGATGTTGTAACATAATGTCTTTCCGGAGGCAGTCGGGGTGACGACAACTAGGTGCTTATTGGCCATTGCAAGGTCAATAGCCTTTGTTTGGTGTGTATATAGTTTCTCTATGCCCAGTTTTTTTAAGGATTCAGAAAGTCTGGGGTCGATTTTCGGCCACGGTCCAAATTTTGCCTCTTGTGCGGGGATCTTTTTATAGACAGCGATTTCCCCGGGAAGAATTTGAAGTGTTTTTAAAAATTCCGTTAAATCTTTCTTGTGCATGAGCGCTTCCAAGCTTATACACCTCCAATTAGAGTTTAGCATTAGATGAAGGATAGGTGATTTATTTTTCCAAAAGTAGCTTATAATTTTTCGAGATCCCTGCGTCTTTCTTTGAGAGGAGTAGATGCCTTGTGAAGTATGTAGCTGTGGTATTGCCCATATTTGCAATTATGGGATTGGGATGGTTTTTGCGGCGCATAAAAGTTATCAAAGGCGATGTAGGTAATTTGGAAAACATTCTATATTGGGGAATACTGCCGGCCCTCCTTTTCAGGAGCATCTTTTATTCAGGAGGATTTGCGAAAGAGGATCTCAATTTATTATACGTTGTGTATATTTCTTTTATTATCATGCCCGCTGTATCTTTTGTGATGTCTCCGTGGAAGAAAAATCC
>DGDP01000135.1 GCA_002385485.1 Acetomicrobium sp. UBA3949
TATTCGACGGTGCTTGCATGGTACTGGTACGGCGAGACCGGTGCGACCTATATATTTGGAATTAAGGTGATTCCCATTTATAAGACTCTCTGGATTGTCAGCATAGTTTTGGGAGCCTGGGGCGGAAGCGCATTCTTGAGGAACATCTGGGATTTTGCCGATACACTGAATGGTTTAATGGCAATACCCAACCTTATCGCTCTGTGGTGGGTATCGGGAGAGGTTCGCCGTATGGTCAAGGATTTTGACGCTAAAAGGTCTCGAGGAGAATTGGTGTAATTCTTTGACGTCAAGGAGGAGGGGTGTATCCCTTCTCCTTGAATTATGGGAGGTGTATCCCGTTGAATTTAAGGCCAACAAGGTACGAAGTGTACCTCGAAAATTTGTGCCATAACTACGATATGATAAAAAGTTTTGTCGGCCCCCGCGTCCAGGTAATGTCAGTAGTTAAGGCCAATGGATATGGAATGGGCATAGTTCCTATTGCCAAAGCCCTGGAAGAAGCGGGATGTCAAAGATTTGCCGTTGCTACGCCAGATGAAGCGGTGGCTTTGAGAGAAGCCGGGATAGAAGAGCCTCTTTTGGTGCTCGGGCCTTCGCCCATTGAAGCGGCGGGCTACTATGTCGACCACGATGTAGCGGCGGCGCTGACCGATATGGATTTTGCATGTGCCGCAAGTCGGGTTGCTGAGGAAAAGGGTAAAGTGGCCCGACTTCACGTCAAGATAGATACCGGTATGGGAAGAATTGGTTTTTTACCTGAAGAGTTGTCCCATATTTTGCCAAAGTTAAAGGGGCTGCCCTGTATTGACATAGAGGGCGTTTTTACCCACTTTGCCACTGCCGATGAACCCAACCTGGAATATAGCCGATGGCAGTTCCGGAGATTTATGAAAGCGCTGGATATACTTGCCGATTTCGGTATAAAAGTTAGATTACGTCATGTATGCAATAGCGCCGGCATCTTAAATCTTCCGGAATATCACCTTGATGCAGTTAGGCCGGGGTTGATCCTCTATGGCATGTGGCCATCGGATAGCTGCAGAAAGCCCTTTGACCTGAAAAAAGTTTTTCAAATAAAGACAGAAGTAGCTGCCCTTAGAACGCTGCCTCTCGGAAGCGGAGTCGGTTACGGACTGCGATACATGACCAGAGGCGAAGAAAAGATAGCTGTCTTACCCGTAGGGTATCACGACGGCTACCCTCGCGTCCTTTCCATGAGGGCATCCGTTTTGATCAAGGGGATACGCGCTCCCATCGTGGGAAACATATGCATGGACCAAATGATGGTAAACGTTACCCATATTCCCGATGTTAAGGTGAAAGACGAAGCGGTTCTTATAGGGGCTCAGGGAGATGAAGAGGTAACGCCCGAAGAGATAGCCAAAATAATTGGCACGATAAATTATGAGGTCCCAAATCTCTTTACGCCAAGAGTACCACGTGTATATTTGTGAGAAAATATAGTATAATGAATATTAAAGTGCTAGTTTTAATTATCTCAATTTAAGGGGAGGCATGTATAGATGAGGATAGGTTGCCCAAAGGAGGTAAAGGACAACGAGTTTAGGGTAGGGCTCATTCCTGCGGCGGTCAAAGCATATGTAGATGCCGGACATGAGGTGTTAGTCGAAAGGGGTGCCGGCATCGGTTCCGGCATAACAGACGAGGAGTACAAAGCTGCAGGAGCCAAGATACTGGATTCGGCCAAAGAGGTTTGGGCTGCCTCTGATATGATCGTAAAAGTCAAAGAGCCGCTTCCTCAGGAATACGATCTTATGCGGGAGAATCAGCTGATCTATACATATTTTCATTTTGCAGCTGATGAAGAGCTTACCAAAGCCTGTCTCAAAAAGAAGATAGTCGCTGTTGCTTATGAAACGGTTCAGGAAGCCGACGGATCGCTGCCCCTGTTGAAGCCAATGAGCACGATTGCCGGTCGCATGGCCTGTCTCATGGGCGCATATTATCTTGGCAAGCCTCACGGGGGCATGGGGCTGCTTCCTACGGGGGTTCCTGGCGTTGCTCCGGCAAACATATTAGTGATCGGCGGTGGCAGCGTGGGCAGCAATGCAGCCAAAGTGGGAGCGGGACTTGGAGCAAGGGTAACCATACTTGACGTAAACCCGAACGTTCTCGAACATTTGACGCAGATTATGCCTCCTAATGTTTTTCCCGTATTCAGCGACAGCCACACGTTGGAAGCCGGCTTAAGAGAAGCGGATATAGTCGTTGGTGCCGTTTTGATACCCGGCGCTAAGGCGCCCAAACTGGTTCGCAGGGAGCACCTTAAAATCATGAAACCCGGCTCAGTGATCGTAGATGTTGCCATCGACCAAGGGGGATGCACCGAAACGTCAAGGCCGACCACGCATTCGGACCCGGTTTATGTAGTCGATGGTGTAGTGCACTATTGTGTCGCGAACATGCCGGGCGCCTATGCCAGAACTGCGACGTATGCCCTCAACAACAGCACGATACGATATGGCTTACAGCTTGCAAACAAAGGACCTGAGCGTGCCTGCAGGGAGAACAGCGCCCTTCTCAAAGGTTTGAACATGTACAAGGGCATCATAACCTACAGGCCAGTGGCAGAGGCCTTTGACATGGAAGATCTGTACAAACCGACTGAAGAAGTCCTTTAAAAAATTTACTTTAAAATCCGACTTATAAATAAAGCGGAAGCTAAAAGCTTCCGCTTTATTTTCTGTGCACGATAAGCCATCGTCGTCAGGGGCAACGATGCAGTTGCAATAACTTCGGGTAGCTGGTATAAGGTATGCGTTAAGTGAATCTTAAAAATTTCTTGTTTGCCGGAGGTAACCAAATGAGGGATACACTTCTTGCTTTAGCGCATTTTCCAAAAGATAAATTAGACGAAGTCGATATCGAAGCCTTTCGTATCGCTGCAAAAAAGTGTCGGGGTTGGGTCCTTACGATGACCACGGCGGCAAATAGCGGTCATCCTGGCGGTTCCATGTCGAGCATGGAGATGTATCTGGTAACCTATGCCGTTTCGAACCTCAGAAGAGAAAGGGCAGATGAAACAGATAGAGATTACGTCGTGATAAGTCATGGCCATACGGCACCGGCAGCCTATTCTGCTCTTGCCTATCTTGGCTTTTTCGATCCTTTGGAACTTTTGGGCAACTTTCGCAGGACCGGCAGCCCCTTTCAAGGTCATGTAGAAAGATCTGTTCCTGGCATAGACTGGGGAAGCGGGAATTTAGGTCAGGGCCTTGCGGCAGGAGTCGGCTACGCTTTAGCTCAGAAAAAGAGAAGAGGTGAAGGGCATGTCTTCGTATTAATGGGCGATGGCGAGCAGACGAAAGGGCAGGTATCCGAGGCCCGCAGGATAGCGGCGAAGGAGGGCTTAGACAACATAACGGCCCTGGTGGATTTCAATCACATTCAAATTAGCGGTTTCGTTGAGGATGTTATGCCCGTTCAATACAAAAGGCTTTGGGAAATCGACGGTTGGCAGGTTTACGAGTGTGACGGACACGATCCCTCTGACATCTATAGCGCTTTGAAAAAAGCTTACGAGGACGATGGGCCAAGCGTCGTTTTTTGTAATACGGTGATGGGCAAGGGCGTATCCTTTATGGAGGGGATTCCTGATTATCATGGCAAAGCGCTTAACAAAGAACAATATCTTAAGGCCATGGAAGAACTGGGGGAGGATCCGTCGATTTTGGAAGAGGCATTAAAGACCAGAAGAGGCCCCTTGCCGGAAGGTCGAAGGGTTTCTGCGAGTGCTCCTCCCATAAAAACAGGATATCCCTTTACTTATTCCCGGGAGACCTATATGGATAACAGGAGCGCCTTTGGAAAGGCTTTGGCGAATATTGGCGAACTTAATTACGAAAAAGGCTCTTCTTCGACACCAATACTGGTCTTTGATTGCGACCTGGCCTCGTCTGTGAAGGTGGAAGAATTTGCAAATAAGTGTCCCCAATGGTTCGTGGAAACCGGCATTCAAGAACATGCCACTGCAACGGTTTCCGGAGCGGCCTCTTGTGGGGGTGTCATTGCCCTTTGGGCTGACTTTGGTGTCTTCGGTCTTACCGAAGTATATAATCAACAGCGCTTGAACGACATCAATAAAACTAATTTGAAGCTCTTTTTGACGCATGTGGGTTTGGATGTCGGTGAAGACGGGATGACTCATCAATGCATAGATTATTGCGGGTTGTTGCGCAACCTTTTCGGATGGAAGCTGACAGTTCCCATCGATCCGAATCAGACCGACAGGATAACGAGGTGGGCTCTGTCCGAAGCGGGGAACATATGCGTTGCCATGGGCAGGAGCAAAGTGCCCATCCTTACCAGGGAAGGGGAAGACACTCCCTTTTACGGAGAGAACTATGTCTTCAGATATGGCGCCATAGACCTGATAAGAGATGGTCACCACGCATCCGTCTTTGCTATGGGGCATATGGTATATAGAGCGGTTCAGGCCAGGGAATTGTTGGAAAAGCATGGTCTTTCCCTGAGGGTTTATGGGGTTTCCTGCCCGTTGTCAATAGACGAAAAGGCCATTGAGGAAGCGGCCGAATTGGGACCCATATTCACATTTGAAGACCATCATACAGGAACGGGATTGGGCCAGGAAATTATCTCAAAGGTGCAGAGCTTGGGGCTGCACTGCAAGGTTAAGCCCTTGGGCGTTTGGCGATACGGCGATTCCGGACCATTTGACGAAGTCTTTGAAACCATGGGCTTGTCCTCGAAAGCTTTGGCCGAATGTGTTCTCAAAGAGTTAGAGAAGTAATGCTGTCTTTTGGCAGGTGTGACGCCGATGATCGATAGCGGAAGTCTAGTTTTTCTTTCCTCTGCCGAAAAGAAGGACACATTTTTGATTTCCCTTGAAGAGGGGGGAAAGCTTGAAACGCGATTGGGCGTTATCTTACACGAGGACGTTATGCGAGCCGGTTTTGGAGGCAGGGTCAGATCGCACAACGGAAATCTCTTCTACATTACCAAACCCTCGTTGGGGGAGTATTTGCGAAGGATAAAGCGCAGGACCCAGATAGTTTTTCCCAAGGAAGCGGGCTATATATTGCTTCAGCTGGATGTAAAACCGGGTGCAAGAGTCTTGGAGTGCGGGACAGGTTCGGGAGGGATGACCACTGTCTTCGCACATTTCGTCGGGGACGAAGGTCGAGTCTACTCCTACGACGAGCGTGGTGAATTTGTTGAGCTGGCACGCCGAAACTGTAAGAGATGGAAAGTTGACCACAGGGTAGAATTCAAGACAAGAAACATATCGGAAGGTTTTGACGAAGTCAATGTGGATGCCCTTTTCCTGGATTTACCCGATCCGTGGAATTATCTTATCCAGGCAAGAAAAGCTCTCGCCCCCGGTCGCAGGATGGGGGCTTTACTTCCCACCTTCAACCAAATAGAGAGGTTTTTGAGGGCCTTGCAAGAAAAGGGTTTCATCGATGTCGAAGTAATCGAGATATTTCACAGGAACCTTAAGACTGATCCAAACAGGATAAGGCCGGAAGATCGAATGATAGGACATACGGGGTATCTCATTTTTGCGACATCTGTGACTGATGTCGATGGCGGTGTCTAATGAAATGAAAATTTTGTTGCAACTTTGCTGTGCCCCGGACGGTACCGTACCTCTCGACATATTGCTTTGCGAAGGCAATGAGGTCATTTGCTTCTTCTACGGTCACAACATACATCCAAAAGAGGAATACGAAAGACGTCTTTGCGCCGCAAGGCAATTGGCCGAATTTTTTCGTGTTACCCTAGTGGCTCCACCCTACGACCCGGATCGTTGGCTGTGGATTACCAGAAGTTTGGCGAAAGAGCCCGAAGGCGGCAGAAGGTGTCTGTTGTGTTACGGTTTACAGATCGAGGCTGCCGTATTTTTGGCTAAAGACTTGAAGTGCGACGCCTGTGCCACGACCCTTACGATAAGCCCCCACAAGGATCCTGATTTGATCAATGCAATTGGGAGGCACATGTCTCTAAGGGCGGGCCTTCAATGGATAGATCGCATTTGGAGGAAGGGCGGAGGATTCGTCGAATCCGTCGCAAAAAGTAAAGAATTGGGATTATACAGACAACGTTATTGCGGTTGCGTATATAGCATATAGCATCGGGAGGTGAGTGTGGGTTGACTAAAGGCTTTTCAATATCATCGGTAGGAAAGGTTCCTCCTCATTTACTGCAACCCCTTTTGAAAGGTCTGCGGGGATTACATAGAGATGAGGTGCTGGTAGGGCCTCAAATTGGCGAGGACGCGGCGGTCGTAGGGTGGCCTGCCGGCGCTTTTTTGATGGCCACCTCCGATCCAATCGTCGGTGCCGTGAGGGGGGCTGGCAATCTGCTGGTGAACGTAAATGCCAACGATATAGCCTCCAAGGGCGGTGATCCGGCCTATATGTTGGTTGTCTTAATTTTGCCCAATACCATGACTTTAGGTGATGCAACTTCCCTTATGAAAGAAGTGAACGAAGAGGCAAAAAAAATTGGAGTTGCCGTTATAGGCGGACATACGGAGTTTTCCGATCGTTACGAATATCCCATTATGGTCGGCACCATGCTTGGTATAGGCTATAGGGTCTTGAGAGCAAGCTCGATAAGACCGGGAGATGTCCTGCTTTTAACAAAGCACGTCGGCTTGGAGGGAATGACGATCCTCGCCAACGACAGGGAGGATTTGCTTGCCGACCTCCTTTCTCCGTCCGAGATTGAAGAAGTGAAGGGATGGGCTTCAATGCTGTCGGTCCTTCCTGAGGCGAGGTTGTTGAGGGATCTTGCGGCTTTTATGCACGATCCTACCGAGGGAGGAGTCATGGGAGGAATTTCGGAAATAGTTTCGTTGACCTCCCTCAAGGTGAAGTTGAATACGGATGCCTTCCCGCTGCATCCTATTACGAAAAAGGTATCCGTTGCCTTGGGTTTTGACCCCCTCTATTTGATTTCCTCGGGTGTGCTTTTGGCCGTCCTTTCGCCCGATAAAGTCGATATAGCAGAGGAGCGCTTGAGGAAGGCCGGAATTTGTTGCTCTGTAGTGGGATCTTTTGAGTGCGAGGGCTTGAGTGCCGATGATTTTATGGCGAAGGAAGAGCTCTGGCGAATGTTAAGTCTTTGAATAGATACAAAGAGATTTGCCGGAATAATTACCCGATGGCTTTAGTGTCTCCGTTAGTTTATAATATTTACAAGCTTCATTTTTATATAAGGGGGGAAAATCATGAAATACGTTTGTACGGTTTGCGGTTACGTTTACGACCCGGCCCAGGGAGATCCGGATTCGGGAATTTCTCCTGGTACTGCTTTTGACGATTTGCCCGATGATTGGGTGTGTCCCGTCTGCGGAGTCGGAAAGGATATGTTCGAACCGGCGGAATAAAAACGAATGCGATGCGAATGCTGTTTATTCTGTCAATTTGAAAAATATTCGCTTGACATATCGGGAAAAAGGTATTATAAAAACCAACAATAACTATATCGAAGATCTTTGCGATGAAGGGGAAGAGTAGTCCGTTTCGACGAACTCCAGAGAGGAAGTTCATAGGTGAAAGGCTTCCGTTCGTGGGCGGGCGAAGACCACCTCTGAGCGGTCATCGAAGCCGATGGTCATCGGATAAGGTGGCGGGGTCCGCCCCTTAAAGCGGAAAGAGATCCGAAAGGTGTCTTTCGGAAATTGGAGTGGAACCGCGAGAGCCCTCCTCTCGCCTCCAAGCGGAGGCTTGAGGGGGGTTTGATAATTTTACGGGAGGATGGAGAGTCCACATGGTTTGCTTATTGAAAAGATATGCCGAGTTTTTTCCCCTTACCCCAAATACGCCCCTTCTATCCATAGGAGAGGGAGATACGCCCCTGGTCGAGCTTTGTAATTTGGAAGCGAAACTAGAAATAGAGCTTTACGCTAAATTTGAAGGATTAAATCCCACGGGCTCTTTCAAGGATCGAGGCATGGTGTTGGCCGTTTCCAAGGCGGTCGAAGAGGGCTCATCGGGCATCATATGTGCTTCGACGGGCAATACCTCGGCGTCGGCAGCGGCATATGCGGCCAAGGCAGGGATAAAATGCCATGTGATCCTTCCTTCCGGCAAGGTGGCAAAAGGTAAGCTCGCTCAGGCGTTGATATATGGTGCCAACGTTTTGGCCCTGCGGGGAAATTTCGACGTAGCCCTCGAGATGGTCCGCAAGATTGCCGATAATTTGGGCTTAAAGATCGTCAACTCCGTAAATCCCTACAGATTGTGGGGACAAAGAAGCGGCGCCTGGGAAGT
>DGDP01000125.1 GCA_002385485.1 Acetomicrobium sp. UBA3949
GCCATAAGGTCTTTGGCGGCGCCGTACTTAAAGCAGACGATCTTTCCCTCGTGGTTGCGGCCACAAATCACGAGGGAGAAAACCCCATATTTCACGGCGAGATATATACGATATTGAAGTTTTTTGAGCTTGAAGACCACCCAAAGCCGCAGGACTGCATCTTTCTTTCGACACACGAGCCCTGCTCGATGTGCCTGTCTGCCATAGCCTGGGCAGGATTTCCGAAGATCTATTACTTCTTTAGCTACGAAGAGACGAACGACGTCTTCAATATCCCTCATGACTTGAAGATGTTAAAGGAGGTCTTCGGCTGCGATAGGCCAAGCCGTAAAAACTCCTTTTTCGAGTCGTACAGCATCATGGAGATGCTGAAGAATTTCCAAGATGAGGAGGCGAAAGTGAGAGTCGAGAGGATAATAGAGGAGTACAACGCGTTATCTCGGCAGTATCAAAGCATAAAGGACGGTATAGATAATATTATAAGAAAGTGATAGAGTTGATATAAACTTAAATTCTCCCTTTACGGAAGAGAAGCGCAATATAATTTTACGGGCAGTCGTTATTTAGGGAGGTGTTCGTATTATGGGTGAGTGGTTGGACAAGCGGTTTAACGTAACTGCGAGCGGCAGCAGCATACGCACCGAGATAATTGCCGGCATCACTACTTTTATGACTATGGCTTACATAATATTCGTCAACCCCGCTATTTTAAGCGAAGCCGGAATGGATTTCGGAGCGGTCATGACGGCCACCTGTTTGGCCTCGGCGATAGGGACGCTTTTGATGGCCTTTTTGGCGAATTATCCTTTCGCTCTGGCGCCGGGCATGGGACTTAACGCCTTTTTTGCCTTCTCGGTAGTGCTCGGTATGCAGGTAGGCTGGGAAGTTGCCCTCGCTTGCGTTTTCATCGATGGAATCATATTCATAATATTGACGGCAGGTAAGGTAAGACAGGCCATCGTCAATGCCGTTCCCTACACGCTAAAGGTAGCGGTTGGAGCGGGCATCGGGATGTTCATAGCCTTGATAGGCCTGATACAGGCGGGCATCATTGTCGATAACCCCGCCACGCTAGTGTCGCTGGGCAATATAAAGTCTGCCGGTCCTATTCTTGCTATGGTGGGGCTTCTTTTTATGGCAGTCCTTCATGCCTATAAGGTCAAGGGGTCCTTGCTTTGGGGTATCTTGCTGATCACCATCGTCAGCATCCCCCTCGGCATCACGACTCCCCCGGAGGGAATCATTTCCGCTCCGCCGAGCCTTTCTCCCGTCTTTTTTAAGTTGGACCTCAAATCTGCTTTGACCTTTGCCATGTTTCCCGTGATTATAACCTTTGTCTTCGTTGACATGTTCGACACCATAGGCACGCTCATAGGAGTTTCCACAAGGGCCGGCATGCTGAACGAAAAGGGAGAGCTTCCCAAGGTCGGTCGTGCCCTCTTTGCCGACGCCGTGGCGACGACTTTGGGTGCATGCCTTGGAACGAGCACCACGACGACCTACGTGGAAAGTGCGGCAGGAGTTGAGGAAGGAGGACGCACGGGTCTTACGGCCCTAGTTGTAGCGATACTATTTTTGTGCGCCCTCTTCATATCACCTATAGCGAAGATAGTACCATCCGTCGCGACAGCGCCTGCATTGGTCATGGTCGGAGTCTTCATGATGCAGTCGCTAAAAAATTTGAACTTCGACGACATAACGGAGATCGTTCCAGCCTGCATTACCATCTTTGCAATGCCCTTTACCTACTCAATAGCGGAGGGCATCTCCTGGGGGATAATCTCCTATGCCCTAATAAAGCTCCTTGCCGGACGAGGCAGGGAAGTTAGCAAGACGATGTATGTGCTTGCCGTGCTGTTTTTGCTTAAGGAATTCATGCTTTAATAAATACTAAACAAAGGCCTGCCACGCTATGTCCCTGCGGTAATGAGCGTTCCTGAAAGTTATGGACGATACGGCGTGGTAGGCCTTTTCTCTCGCCTGTCTCAGGTCGTCGGCCAAGCCAACGATGGTCAGGATCCTTCCTCCGTCGGTGAAAAATTTCCCCTCGGCCTTTTTGGTGCCCGAATGAAAGACTAAAACATCTTCCCTATCCTTCAGCCTCTCCAGGCCCTCAATGGGGTATCCCATTTCGTAGCTGTCCGGATATCCGCCCGAGGCCATGACAACTCCAACTGCTGTCGTCTTGGCCTTTATCTCGCCGAACTCATCGAGGGTGCCGCTGCAGCAGGCAGTGAAAAGATCGCCCCAATCGACGTCGCATATGGGAAGGACGACCTGCGCTTCGGGGTCTCCGAAGCGGACGTTGTATTCAAGCACGTAGGGATCGCCATCGTGTACCATGATCCCGGCGTAGATGGTTCCGATGAAGTCCCTGCCTTCTGCCTTCAAGCCTTCAACTGTCGGGGCTATGATCTCCCTTTCTATCCTGTTTATGAGTAATTTGCTCACCTGAGGCAGAGGAGAGTAGGCGCCCATGCCGCCCGTGTTTGGCCCCTCGTCGCTGTCGAAGGCTCTTTTGTGATCCTGACTTAAAGGCAACATCCTGTAGGTTTTCCCGTCCGTTACCGCCATAGCCGTCAGCTCGTAGCCCTTTAGAAAGTCTTCGACCACGATGGTTTGGCCCGCTTCACCAAGCCTTCTTTCGACTAAAAGCTCACTTGCGATCTTTTCTGCCTCCTTCATCTCGCTGACGACGAAGGCCCCTTTGCCGGCGGCCAGTCCGTCGGCCTTGATCACGTAGGGAGGAGTCCGTTTGACGAGCGCCTTTTTTGCCTCATCAAGATCGCTGCACACGTCGAAAGGTGCAGTTGGTATGTTTTGCCTTTTCATGAAATTTTTGGCGAAGGCCTTGCTGCCTTCGAGTTTTGCTCCTTCTTTGCCAGGGCCGTAGACCAGGATGCCTTGGTGCCTTAATGCGTCGGCCACTCCAGCTACCAGGGGGGGCTTCTGGACCTATGACGACGAGGTCGATCTTTTGAATCCTTGCCAGATCCGTTACCTCTTTTGCGTCCAGAATATTCAACGGGAAAAGGGGGCACATTTCCGAGATGCCGCCGTTTCCGGGAGCGGCTATCGCTTCCGTTATGACCCTAGATTTTTTAAGGGAGTAAAGGAGGGCGTGTTCCCTTCCTCCGCCACCTAAAATTAGCGCCTTCATAGCGAAACCCTCGCTTTCTTCAATGCTTTCTTCAATGACGGAAGGTCCTTGCCTTCGTTAAAAGCATTGGAACGCCCAGTTCGATGCAGGCCTTCTTTACTTCCTCGTCGCGCTTGGAGCCTCCCGGTTGAAGAATTAGGGCAATTCCAGCCTTGGCAGCTGCTTCTACGCTGTCGGAGAAGGGGAAAAATCCGTCGGAAGCCATGATGGAACCGCTTGCTTTTTCTCCTGCATGTTCGATTGCCCATTTTACGGCGTCCACGCGGCTTGTAAAACCTGAAGCGATCGCGATGGTGGCGCCATCCTTTGCAAGGGCTATCGCATTACTTTTTGCAAGTGCGGCCGCCTTCCAGGCCACGAGGGCATCTAGCTTGAGGTCTGGTCTTTTCTCTCCTATCCATTCGCCGCCGTCGAAATCGGGCTCGGGTGGGAGCGTATCTTCCTGGGCTAAAAAACCGAAGGCTGTCTTGGCGATGCGAAAATCGTCGATGTTGCTCACGTCAAAGACCAGCAACCTCAAATTCGGCTTTTTTTGTCGAAACACCTCTAGCGCCTTGGGGGCGAAGGAGGGGGCGACTATTATCTCGTAAAATTTCGTTGAGACCTCGAGGGCTGACTCTTCGTCCACTTCGTGGGTGAAGCCTATTATGCCGCCGTAAGCCGATACGGGATCGGAGGCAAGGGCGCCTCGGTAGGCGGAGATCAAACTTTCTCCGATGGCCATCCCGCAGGGTGTTGTGTGTTTGATGATTACGCACCCTATGAGGTCGCTTAAAAGCTTTATGCCCTTTACGGCGCCGTCGGCATCGAGGATGTTGTTGTAGGAAAGGGCGCCTCCTCCCAATTGCTTAAAGGGCTTTTCCTTGATTGGGTCTTCGTAAAGTGCAGCGGTCTGATGCGGGTTTTCGCCGTATTTCATATCCATTGCCTTTGTCAGGGCAATGGGGAAAGCCTTAGGGAAAGCCTCCTCTTCCGCTATTGTGTCTTTTAAGACGGAATGGATGATCGAATCGTAGGTGGCGGTTCTTGCAAAGGCCTTCAAGGCGAGCCTTTGGCGAGTTTCTATTGTCACGTTGCCCAGGGTTTTAAGTTCCTCCGTGATTCCTTCGTAGTCGTCGGGATCCGTGACGATTGTCACGTAGCGGTAGTTTTTGGCAGCAGCCCTGATGAGGGTAACTCCGCCTATGTCTATGTTTTCGATCAGATCTCCCAGCCCTGACCTTTTCTTGGCCACTTCCCCGAAGGGATATAAATTACAGACCACAATGTCTATTAGGGGAATTCCCCATTTTTCTACGTCGGCCAGGTCCATTTGAAAATCCCTGCGGGCCAGTATGCCGCCCAATACGGAAGGATGAAGGGTCTTGACCCTTCCGCCCAAAATATGGGGATAGCCCGAAAGATCGGCGATTTCCTTAACGGGGATACCCTGGCCCTTCAGGTATTGTGCCGTTCCCGAAGAGGAAACTATTTCGTATTCCAATTCGTGCAAGCTCTTTGCCAGCTTTTCTATCCCTCTTTTGTCGAACACGGATATCAATGCGCGCTTAATATGGTCCTTCAATTATCATTCGCCTCCCTTTCTTCCTATAACGTCCTGAAAAAAGCTCTCTTAAGGTCCGCCAGTAAAGGTCGTGTTCTGCCTTATGGATTTTTTCCTCGAGGCTTTCGAGGGTGTCGCTGTCTTCGACGCGTACCTCCCTTTGGCTTAATATTGGGCCGTGATCCATCAGTTCATCTACGATATGAACGGTGACGCCCGTCACCTTTACTCCGTATTCAAAGGCATCCTTAATTGCACTGGTGCCGGGAAAGGCCGGCAAAAGAGAGGGGTGTATGTTGACGATTTTGTCCCTGTATTTACCGACGAAATCTGAAGAAAGAATCCTCATAAAGCCAGCCAAGACGATCCATTCGACGGATTGGGACAGTATTTTTTCGTTAAGATGCCCCTCGGCCCTTGCTCTTCCTTCATTGTAAGGCAAAATAATCGTCTCAAAGCCCATTTCCCTTGCCTTTTTTATTCCTAAGGCATCCTTTTTGTCGCTTGCCACGAATGAGATGTGGGCCTTTAAATCTCCGCTGAAACACCTCTGGGCCAAAGCGACCATGTTTGTACCCCTTCCTGATATAAGAACGGCCATCTTCGTCACGGCCCTGTCACCTCGCCAATTAGGAAAGAAGGCTCGTTAAGTTCCTCAAGGGCCTCTTTCAAGGTGGGAAGCTCGCCCTTTTCTACGATGAAGACATAGCCTACCCCGAGATTAAATACCCTTCTCATCTCTCCTTCTTCGACGCCGGCTTGGGCTATGAGATCGTAAATTTTAGGCCTCTTCCAGGAGCCGTAATCTATGGATACAGACAGCCCTTCGGGGATCACCCTAAGGACGTTGTCCCTAAGGCCGCCGCCTGTGATGTGGGCCATGGCCTTGACCTTTGTTTTGCGTAGGACCTCCATCACGATCTTGGGATAAAGCCTTGTCGGTTCAAGTAAAACCTTAAAAAGGGGCAGATCCTCACCGAAGAGTTTGCTGTCCAGGTCCAGCTTTAATCCGTCGTCGAGAAGGGCCTTTCGTACCAGGCTGAAGCCGTTGCTGTGAAGCCCGCTTGAGGCAAGTCCTACGAGCAGGTCGCCCCCTTGGACGTCGCTTCCTGCAATGACTTCTTCTTTTTTTACGATACCGACGGCGAATCCCGCCAGATCAAAGCCATCGGGCGGATAGGTGCCCGGCATCTCGGCCGTCTCGCCCCCAAGAAGTGCACAACCGCTGTCCCTGCAGGCTTTGGCTATTCCGTAGATCACGGGAGAGTAGCGCTTTCCATCCAACTTTCCGCAGGCAAGGTAGTCCAGAAAAAAAAGAGGTCTGGCGCCGCAAGTAACCAGGTCGTTTACGCTCATGGCAACGAGGTCCTGGCCTAGTCCGTCGAAATGGCCTGCCCTTTTTGCTATCTCAAGTTTCGTGCCAACGCCATCGCAGCATGCTGCCAGGCAAAGCCCTTCTCCCAAGTCATATAGGCCGCTAAAACCGCCTATGCCTGAGACCACCCCCCGGCTTTCTGCTATAAAGGCAGCCTCCTTCACGATTCTGATCCAATCATCGGCTGCTTTTAAAGAAACCCCCGCCTTTTCGTAGGTCCATTTCATTTTATTATTCCTCCAAATACTTGCCGTCGAAACAGGCCGTGCAAAGTTCTTCTGCGGGAAGGTCGATGGAGTTTATCAAATCTTCCACTTTGAGAAAGCAGAGAGTGTCGGCCCCTATAAAATCCCTTAAATCCTCTGTATCCATGGCAGCGGCGGCGAGGTCCGCCGACCTTGGCGTGTCTATGCCGTAAAGGCAGGGAAACCTGACAGGGGGAGAAGCAATGCGAAGATGTATCTTGCGCGCTCCCGCCTCGCGAAGAAAGCGAACTGCCAGCTGCGAAGTGGTGCCTCTGACGATGGAATCGTCCACGACCACTATGTTACGGCCGCGAATGAGCTTGTCGATTGGATTGAGTTTGATCTGAACGCCCAGTTGCCTCACGCGCTGGGTGGGCTGGATGAAGGTCCTTCCCACGTATCTGTTTCTTACTATGGCCATCTCGAAGGGAAGGTCTGAGGCCACGGCGTAGCCCAAAGCTCCGATGGTACCGCTGTCGGGCATGCCTAAGACCATCTCTCCGTCGGGGGAAGGGCACGTCCCGGCTAGGTTCTGGCCAAGTTTTAACCTCACGTCGTAAACCGATCTGCCGTCAATTTCGCTGTCCGGGCGGGCAAGATAGACGTATTCGAAGGAGCATCTGAAACGCCTGGCCGGTTTAACCGGTATGGAAAGGCTCGTTATTTCGCCTCTTTCGATGATTACGATCTCTCCAGGGTTGACGTCGCGCACATGAGTAGCCTTAACGATGTCCAGGGCACAGCTTTCGGAGGCCACGTAGTGAACGCCGTCCCTTTTTCCTATCACGAGAGGTCTGAAGCCCCAAGGGTCCCTTGCGGCTACGAGTCGTCCTTCTATGAGGGCGACGATGCTGAAGGCTCCCCGCAGCTTGCTCAATGCCTTTATCAGGGCATCGATTGGAGGCAAGTCCTGTTCGTGGGCCATTAGGTGGAGTATCACTTCCGTATCCGTTGTTGACTGAAATATGGCGCCCCGCGACTCCAGGTCTCGCTTCAGCATTTCGGCGTTAGTGATGTTGCCGTTGTGGGCTATGGCTACCTGCCCCTTGGAGTAGGTTGCATGAAGGGGTTGGGCGTTTATGATCGACGACTCTCCAGCGGTGGAGTAGCGCACGTGTCCAATTGCGCAACTTCCTCTTTCCTTGGAAAGTTGTTCCTGGCTTAACGCAGCGTGTACCAGGCCCATTCCCTTTTGAAGGCGCAGGGCGCCGCCTTCGTCGAACCAGGCTACACCTGCCGATTCCTGACCTCTATGCTGTAGGGCATAAAGTCCCAAATACACGTCCTCTAAAATAGAAGGTTCCTTCGGTCCTATAACGCCAAAGATTCCGCACATTTTTCGATTTTCCTCCGTTGCCGATCAGGCAAACCTTACGGTTTTGTCTTCCCTGGCCTTTCCGATCTCTTTTACCGGAAAGCCGTCCCATACCTTCAAAAACTCGCTTGTTTTGGCTTCAGGGACGGAATAAAGGGCGCGGGGACCTCCTTCGCCGAACAAAAATCGGACGTCTCCTGACTTGATCTCAAGACCAAACCTTGACCCCGAGGCCATCTTTATTGCCGCTAAAGCCAATCCGCCCAGGCTGACGCATCTTCCACAGGTGGCAAGTTTTAAGGCGGCGGTCTTTATTGCCCTTTCGATGAAAGCGCGTTCATCGTCGAAATTGACGGGGTCTGCGGGGCCAGAGATCTTTCCTTCCACGTAGCGCCTATAGGCGCTTGCCTGCAGGCTTGCCTCTTTTCCGACCAAAAATAACCTGTCCGATAATTCCGGCCCTTTGCTCTTGAGGAAATGCATGCCATCGAAGGTTCCGACGGCACAAACGACGGGCGTGGGAAGTATAGCGCCTTCGTGAGATTCGTTGTAGAGGCTTACGTTTCCCGATACTATGGGACAATTGAGCTTTTTACATGCCAAGGCCATGCCCTTTACGACCTCCGATATGATCCAGAAATTTTCGGGGACTTCCGGGGATGGGAAGTTGAGGCAGTCCGTCATCCCGAGGGGGTATGCGCCGGCTACCGCCAGCTTCCGTATGGCCATCGCGACAGTTTCCACACCTCCCGCAAAGGGATCTGCAGCACATCTCCAAGGGTCGCTTGCCGCCGCAAGGGCTATTAGTTTGTCAGCCTCTTTTATATAAAGGATTGCCACAGGATTTCCGGGACCTAGAGTGGTTCTTGTCTGGACCATGTGATCGTATTGCTCGTAAATCCATGATTTGTCCTCAAATTGAGGCAGAGAGACCAGAAAATCGACTACCTTCGACGGGTCGCTTCGATCAAGCGCAGCACCTTCAACTTTGGGGTAGCTTACCCCAAGTTCATCGGGTTTATGGACCGGCCAGTCCGCTTCTTGGCTCGAGGCAAGAAAGGAGGCAGAAAGGTCTGCTACGATCTCGCCTTTATGTGTCAATACGTACCGGTCTTCGTCGATGATCTTTCCTATAATGGCGCACTCCAGTCCCCATTTATCGGCTATGGCCCTGACTTCTCCAAAATTTGTTTCATCGATGGCAAGGAGCATCCTCTCCTGAGACTCAGAAAGGGCTATCTCGAAGGGTTTCATGTCCTCTTCTCTTAGGGGGACATTATCTAGGTAGATTTCAGCTCCGGCTTTTGCCTTTGCGGCCAATTCTACGGAAGACGACGTTATGCCTGCGGCGCCCATATCCTGCATGCTCACTATAAGCCCTTTGTCCAAAATTTCGAGACAGCATTCTATGAGGAGTTTTTCGGCAAAGGGATCTCCCATTTGGACCTGCGGCTTGCTTTCCTTTACGGATTCGTCGAGCTCCGCCGAGGCGAAAGCTGCTCCTGCTATACCGTCACGTCCCGTCTTTGAGCCCACGAGAACTAAGATGTTCCCCGGCTTTGCCGCCGTTGCGCTTACTACTTTGTCAAGCTCAATCAAGCCAGCGCACATGGCATTTACCAGGGGATTTCCACTGTAGGCGGGATCGTAGTAAGTCATGCCGCCGACGGTTGGAACGCCAACGGCATTTCCGTAGCTTCCGACGCCCCGGATTACGCCTTCCCTCAAAAATCTTGCCCTCCTCTCCTCAGGAGGGCCGAAGAAAAGGCAATCCATAGAGGCTATGGGGCGAGCGCCTACGGCCAGTATGTCCCTGATTATCCCTCCGACTCCCGTGGCCGCGCCCTGGACGGGCTCCACGGCTGAAGGGTGATTATGGCTTTCAATTTTAAAAGCGATGCCTAAGCCCGAACCGATATCGACGATCCCGGCGTTTTCTCCCGGTCCCCGATAAACGTATTTCCCAGTCGTGGGAAACAAGGAAAGCAGCTTTCTGGAGGATTTGTAACTGCAGTGTTCTGACCACATCACGGAAAAGAGCAACAGCTCTGTCTCGTTGGGTTCCCTTCCAAGCGCTTCTTTTATCTTAAGGTATTCCCCTTCCTTTAGACCGTAAAGATTTTTAGCCATCATCGCATCTCCTTTACCCATTTGCTCAATCCCTTGAAGAACCTGACGCCTCCTTCTCCTCCCAGCAGGGGGTGAACAACCCTTTCGGGATGGGGCATGAGCCCCAGTACGTTGCCCTCTTTATTCGTTATTCCCGCTATGGATTTCAGAGAGCCGTTAGGGTTGTCTGCGTAGCGAAAGACTACACAGCCGCTTTCTTCAAGTTTCGTCAAAGAGTCGTCGTCAAGGTAGAAAAGCCCGTCGTGATGAGCGATGGGGAAATTCACTATTTCGTTCTTTTCGTAAAGTTGGGTGAAGGGGGTGTCGTTTCGCTCGATTTTTATTTGACAAGACCTGCATATGAATTTTGTCGATGCGTTCGGCAAAAGGGCGCCGGGCAGGAGCTTTGCCTCGGTGAGTATATGAAAACCGTTGCAAATCCCTATGACCAGGCCTCCCCTTTGGGCGAATTCGGCTACGGATTTCATTATGGGAGATTTTGCCGCCATGGCCCCGCATCTCAAATAGTCGCCGTAGGAAAAGCCTCCCGGGAGGACTACGATATCAGTATCGGAAGGCAGACTTTTTTCCGCATGCCATATCATCTCCGCATCGGCGTTGCAGCAAAGTTCAAAGGCCCATTTGACATCTCTGTCGCAGTTGCTTCCCGGAAAAATTACAACTGATACCTTCATCTATATTTCCTCCAGTTTGAAGGAATACTCCTCGATGAGGTCGTTCACGAGCAGGTCTTCGCACATTTCCTTTATCCTGGATGCTGCGTCTTCTTGAGATGGAGAGGTCAGGGTAATTTTTATATATTTCCCAACCCTTACGTTTTTCACTTCATCATAACCCAAGGAATACAGCGAAGAAAGGATGGCTTTCCCCTGGGTGTCCAGTACGCCTTCTTTGAGGTAAACGAGGATGTTAGCCCGGTATTCGGCGGAGCAACTTTTGTCCCAGTCCGCGATCCTGCGCCAGATCTCCTCGTAGGCTTCAAGGACGTTTCCCAGGTCCTTCCTGAACCTGTCCTTGTCAAGCCTTTCTTTTGAGGTCATGTCCCAGAAACGGCAGGTATCGGGAGATATCTCGTCGGCCACGAAAATATTTCCTTCATCGTCCATGCCAAATTCAAGCTT
>DGDP01000055.1 GCA_002385485.1 Acetomicrobium sp. UBA3949
CTGCATAGGCTTACTGCTCCTTTCATGAGTTAGCGGAGATTTTGGCTTTTATTTTAAACATTATATCACCAGAGAAAAGAGCTTGGCGATTTACCTAGCCGAGCGTTTTGGCTTTGCTAGGGCAGGTTTGCAACAGATGGACATTCGTCAGATGAGAACTTATATTTATCTGTGCAACCGATATTAACAATATCATTTATGCTTGACATATAACATGAGATATGCATAATAGTACTTAAACAATTTCTGAAATATAAAAGGAGCGATTTGGATGAAAATGCTATCTGTTTTTTTAGGTGACAGGAAGGGAGAAAGGCTGGCATTCATAGCCGAAAAGGCCGATTACTACCAAGGCTTGGAGAAAAAGATTATATTGTTGGCGTCAGATGCCGATACGCTCGGCATCCTAAAGGATGCAGATGTCTTGGCGCCTGGATACGCCGAAGACTTTGCCGTTGACTTTGTCCAAGACGTCATGGTTGCGATAGGAGACACGAATATAGCTGCGAGGGAACTGGCAAAGGTGTTGGTATCGGATGAAGTGATACGAAGCACTAACGAGCCTTTCTGGGAGACGAGCGCGAAAATGTGCATAGAAGTGCTTATGAAAACCGCGGCGAAGTCCGAGGCCTTTGTCAGAAACAGCACTCAGCCGCCTTACCTATCCATTGCTGAAAGAATTAAAACTATACATTTTGAAATGTCCGAAAAAGTGCATACGAATAATAATAAAAGTAAATGTTGGTGGGAAAGATTTTTCCCCGACCAGACCATAGAAACGATGATTTACAATAACGCCAAGCGTACCGCCTGCTGCATGCTTTCGGTAATCCAGTCCTACCTCGAACCGTTGTGGAGTATGTCCAGCTCCGAAAGGGTAAGTCCAATAAACAACAATATGCGTCCTCTCGCTATATACGCTCCTGCATATGATGAAGTAGAACTGGAGATAGTTTTATCCCTTTTGTCAATCGTGTTTAAAAAAGGCTCTATTCTTCTCATTCCTGAAGCGGACTGTTTTAAAGAAGTTATAAAAAGGACGAACTGGGACGCTGTCTGCTCCTCGCGTCGACCGGTAGCCGATTCAGATTCCGTAGTCTTTGGCTTTGGCCGCCACGCCCTTCTTTACTTTATAAAGATGGCGCGTGAGACTACGGGTTTTGAGTACCTGCCGAAATTAGCTTACGAAAGGCCCGATGTCTTGACCTTTGAAAATGGGATAGCCTGGGAATTGGGAGATTGGCATGTTGTCAAGGTGCCGAGCATGCTGATGACTCCCAGAGAGCTGACTTTTGGCTCGAGCGAGGCAGACGAGACGATAGCAGCCCTCATCGCTCCGACGCCGAAAGATATCAAAGGAGATGGCTTTGATCCGGACCCCTTTTTACACGACAAAGAGGAGCTTGAGTGGATTATCCTTGACGATTAAGGTCAAAGTAGAAACGCAGCGTCTGTCATGAAAAGAATGGGGCCGAGAACAGGGTCTATGTAGAAGATAAATTTCGGGGGTGTTTGCCGTGTCAGGTGAAATTGAGAAAGTTGGGGAAATTCCAGAAAAATCAGAAGCCCACGGAGCTAAAAGACATGCGTGGAAAACGACGGCAATAATAAGCATAATTGCAATCGCTGTTGTCTTAGGTTTTGTTGTGCGGTCAAATCTGCCGCAACTTCCGACGGAAGAAAAGATAAAAGAGCAGGTTACATGTATATTGGCCAGTGGCAGGGTTATAGATTATGATGGCTACATTGATGGACTTGACATCAAATACATCCGTCAGGGAAGAAGGTCGGGAAATCTCGGTATAACCTGCCTCTTTATGCCAAACGCAGGCTAGATGAGATGAAGAGATATTGCACCGCAAAAATAAACCAGCTTTATGAACAACTGCCATGGCTGGACCGCTGCTCATTTATCATGAAATGTCCCTACGGCGGTTTGCTTGGAGTAGCCGAAAACGTCCAATTTTAAGCGCCTGCAGTTGTACTGACTGCGTGCAATTATTCGCAGTCAGTACAATTATATCCCACAGCTTCCAAGAGTACACACAGTCATTTGAGGCTCTGTAGTTTTACTAAAAACAACTTCATAAATTGACAGTTATATGTTATAACATATAATAATACTAGTTCAACATCTAGAAGTATCGAATAATGACTTTTAAAGGTTGTGAACAACATGGGAAAACAAGACGTTGTAGTACCCGCAGAAGTTATACGAAAAATACAGGAGGACTTTGAGCTGGACAAATATGAACTTGCAACTTTTTTCGGCATAAGCCTGCGTTCAGCCATAACCTGGCTCGAGAGCGGAATTAAAGGGCAGAGAGGATTTAACATCGCTATGATAGAATGTCTCCTTGCGCTGCAGTGGCTTGCGGAAAAAGATCCGGAACATTTTATGACCTTTAACCAGCTTAAGAGTTTGGTGCAGAAATTAGTGAGAGAGCCAAGCCTGGTTTTTCTTGAATTCGCGTCCTACGAAGAAGATTTGGGGCCTGCGCTGGCAACTCTGAAACATCCGAAGCTGAGCTCCGTTTTCATGGCTGTGATATTTATCCTGTACCTGAGAATCAAGGGGAAACCTGTCAGGCTGCGCGAGATGCCAAGAATATTTCAAGAAGAAGAAGACGTTATCAAGTTGCTA
Source organism: Acetomicrobium sp. UBA3949 (assembly GCA_002385485.1). Lineage (GTDB taxonomy): Bacteria > Synergistota > Synergistia > Synergistales > Acetomicrobiaceae > Acetomicrobium. Next base: position 2,645 of record DGDP01000055.1, read on the forward strand.
ATGCGCTCGCTGGGTGAAGATAAGTAAATACATCTGACGGGTGATTGCGAGATGACTAAAGACGAGCTTAAAGGATGCATTGACCGCCTGAAGGAAGGCAGAGACATTAGTTTCGAAGAGGCCGACGGGATATGTGACCTTTATCGCAACGAAATGTCTGAAACAGGCGACCTGCTCATCGAATGGTATGAGGCCGTTTTAAACAGGCTGAGCGCAGGTAAAGGCAATTTTGTCAATACCTTGCCCATTTTTTATCACTACGCTTATCTCTTTTGCCCAGAAATTGCGCAGGTTATCTCGCAGTGTTTGAGACTGCTTGACCCTCTTGAGAAAACTCCATTGTGCACGCTAGGCCGGGGTAATGGGGGGGTTATTTCAAAGAGCTTCGGCAGGGCCTTTTCCGTGAAGCGGGAATTTCAGGATCAGGAATTCGAGGAGATCTGCGCAGGCGATCTTGTCAACGGCTGCAAGCTGTGGCACGACGTTAAAGAACATTCTAAGATGGCAAAACGAGAGGTGCTTTTAAAGG
>DGDP01000060.1 GCA_002385485.1 Acetomicrobium sp. UBA3949
AGCGAAAGGGGGGATATGAATGGCCGATGTAGTTGGATTGGAGTGCACCGAGTGCAAGCGCCGAAATTACGTGACAACTGTTAACAAGAAAAAACAGTCCAAGAAACTTGAGAAGAAGAAATTTTGCCGGTGGTGTAATAAACACACCTTGCACAAGGAGACGAAGTAGTATAAAATAGCTCTTGCAAGCAGGTCCGTAGCTCGAATTGGCAGAGCACCGGACTCCAAATCCGGGGGTTGCAGGTTCGAATCCTGCCGGGCCTGCCAGAATACGCTCCCTGACTGGGAATATGCTCAGTCAGGGTTTTTTATTGCAAATTTAAGAGCGTCGGACTGGATTTTATGCGACAGTGATTTGAATGGTGCAATAAAACTTGCGCCTTTCGAAATGGGAGCCTGTTATTTCGCTTGACTAATCCGAGGTTAAGATTTTATCGATCATCTCCCTTGCCTTCGGCAGTAATTCGGCATTGAGGTATTCCTCGATCGGTAGTTCGCGAATTTTACTCAGGTCTTTATAGTTGCCTGACATAACGCAGCCAAGCTGTTCGAGATTTTTTCCTTCTTCAGAGCCTGCGATTTTTGCGATTTCCTCGTTTGAGGCAATATTTTTAAGGGGCTGCATAAGTTCAATCCCATAACTTGCAAAAAAATCCTTGAATGATTCAAGGACGTAAGGAAGCTGGTTGAGCTTAATCACACCTTCGTGGGAACTTCTTTCTCCGGTGACAATTCTTGAGATTTTGAGTTTAATGGCTAGAAGGGCTCTCATGATGTGAAGGTAGAGGTGGCAGGCTATGCAAGGGGTGTAAAACCCCCATCTTTCTATTGAGATTTCGACGGAGTTGGCGCAAAGTTGCATCCATAATTTCGGAGAACCGTGAATTACCGGCTCAAAGGTGTGAGCGTCCCTTTTGGCGAGCTCTTTCTTTACAAAATCGAGCCTCTTTATCAGAATTTCAGGGTCTCCGTACTCAGTTCCCGTGTAAACGATGGAAGGCAGAAGAAAAGAAAATTGGCGAAGTTCCTGGGCTTTTAGGATAGCCACAATGCTGTCCCTACCGGCTATCTCTCCTATTACGGCAGATTCCCTTGGATGAATATTCATTATTTTTTCTAAGGAAAGCATCCATTCCGGAAATTCAATTATTATATCGGGTTTTGTGGCAAAAATCTCAAGTAGCTTTTCTCTATTCATAATTAATCATCCTAACGATTTGTCACGACTAATGCGTAAGGGGCATTGTCCGTATTGCAGTCCGTAAAGATCTGCCCTGTCCATGAAATCTAGGATCATGGACATAATTTCATTTCCCCTGACTTCGCCAAGGGAGCCGTAGAGGCATGATATCTCGTCGAAATTGACGACTTTATCTCTTCGAAGGTATTTGCCAACCATCAATAGCGGCACGCTTTCTCCGGAATGTATCATGTCACCAACGCTTGGAGTGGAGTGGTCGGCAGTTATCGCTAGCAGGGTTTCGTTGAAGTCCAATTCCGGCAAGATCTTTCCAAGAGCACTATCAAGTGATTCGATGACCTTTACCTTATTTTCCGGGATGCGGGTGTGAGCTGCGACGTCCGGAGCCTTCGTATGGACGAAGCAAAAATCTTTTTTGGATTCAATTGCCTGTCTTAGTTTTGCAAGCAGGTCTTCATAAGGATCTTTTTTGTTGAAATTATATACGTCCATGTCAAATATTTTACCTATGCCTGTATATAGAGCCGAAGACACGAAAGCTTCCGATCTAAGTTTCCATTTTTCCTCAAAGCTTTTTATCTTTTTTAATTTTCCGGCTCTTTGGGTTGCCACAGCATTTATGGGCGGCAAGCCCAAGTCTTTTCTTTTGCTGTTTAGGGGATTTGAGGCTAATTTTAAATGAGCCCACAGAATATATTTGTTCAACACCTCTGCAGTTTGATTTGCTGCGTCGAGGTTTTCGGCTCCCTTCAGGGATTCAATTTGCAAAAGGGGGCGACCGTTAAAAATAGGATTAGAGTCAGAAATTTGGGAGGATACATTGCCAGACAGTTTTAGGATGCCGTCTATGCCGTGCGTTGGCTTAAATTCGACCTCTATGCCTTTATGTCTAAAATATCGTATATCATCTATCAATGACATTATCGTTTCTTCGTCTGCAGGTGGCTTTTCCTCTGCAAGATAAAGAGTGTCGTCAATTTCTTTTACGGACAACAGTTTCACGAGAATGTAAACTTCGTCGAAGCTGACTTCAAAATCGTAACCCAAGGCTTCTATGACTCCCCTTCCGGGGGAATCTTCAATGGCATAACCGAATATTAAAAAGTGAGCAATTTCGCTGGGCAGGGGTGCACCTTTGCAGAGGGCTGTTAAAGATCCGTTAGCTCCAACACTTGCTAAATAATCAAGTGTTGGTGTATGGGCTTTTTGCAGGGGAGTGTTCTGGTTCCAGTCAGATATGCCCCTGTCTCCCAAACCATCCAATATGATAAATAGGCATTTCAAGATGATGCCTCCCTTCGAAAGGGTAAATATGTTTCAATGACCTCTTTGTTGTTGTTATCTGTTATTATATAGTTTAGGTTAAATTTAAACATCAAAGATCACGAAGCCGATTCGCTTGACTTATAAAATATGTGCATGATAATATACTTCGGCAAGTACCAATATGTCTTATGTTGGTTGCTGACCGGTGTATCTGTTCAATGGGGTTTTCATGAGTCTGTTGTATTGAATTTTATTTGGTTTACAGGTAGGTTCTATATTAGGGATAGGATTGGGGTTCCGCATTTATAGAGCTTTTCGTTTTCTTACCTCATATAGCAGGAGGAAAAGAATTTGGGGAAGGTTATGAATTTTTTGAGAGAAGCGCGGGCAGAGCTTAGGAGGGTTACGTGGCCAAACAGAAAGCAAGTTTGGATATCTACGCTGCTGGTTATAGGTGTTACCCTGTTGGTCTCGGCCTATTTAGGCGTTTTGGATCTGATATTTACTGCAGTTTTCTCAAAAGTTGTAGGGTAGTGTTTTTCGAGGAGTCATTAACTGCCGTAGAATTTTTGAAGGATCTCTAAGGGAACGACATTAAAGAGCCCTTGTATCATAAAAATAGAGCATTAGGGGGGTGAGGGGGCCCAAACGGCCCCCTTTTCGGTGATGAGTGACAAAAACGAGCGTCGGTGGTATGTTATCCAAACATATGCAGGATATGAAAACAAGGTCAAAGCCAATCTTGAACAGCGTATAGCTACCATGGGCATGGAGGATAAAATATTTAGAGTGCTCGTGCCAATGGAAGAGAGAGTATATGTCAAGGACGGGAAACAGAAGAAAGTAAAGAGAAAAGTGTTTCCCGGCTATATCCTCGTGGAGATGATCCTTGACGACCAATCTTGGTATGTAGTGAGGCATACGCCGGGCGTTACGGGTTTTGTTGGAGCCGGAAATAACCCTATACCTTTATCCGATAGAGAGGTACAGGATATATTCGCCAAGATTGGCAGGGAACAAATGAAGCCGAAGGTGGAAATCGATCTCAAGCCGGGAGATGTGATTCGCGTGAAGAGCGGGCCCTTCGAAGGGCAGGCTGGTACGGTTGTCGAGGTCATTCCGGAAAAGGGAAAGGTCAAATTTTCGGTCACGCTTTTCGGTCGTGAGACCATTGTCGAAGCCGATTACAATGATTTGACCAAAATATAAAAGCAATGAAGGTCGCATAGGAGGGAATTTAAATGGCAAAAAAGGTGGTAGCACAGATAAAGCTGCAATTGCCGGCGGGTAAGGCCACTCCAGCACCGCCAGTGGGTCCGGCCCTTGGCCAGCACGGAGTAAATATTATGGAATTTTGCAAACAATTCAACGCAAAGACCGCAGACAATGCAGGCATGATAATTCCTGTCGTGCTGACCGTTTATGCCGACAGAAGCTTTACCTTCGAACTTAAAACGCCGCCCGCCAGCATACTGCTCAAGAAAGCTGCCGGGGTCGAGAAGGGTTCGGGCGAACCGAACAGGAACAAGGTCGGCAAGGTCACGAGGGAACAGGTAAGGGAAATAGCCAAGACCAAGATGCAGGATTTAAATGCCAACGACATCGAAGCGGCTATGCGCATGATCGAGGGAACAGCCCGATCTATGGGCATAGAAGTGGTAGGTTAGAGGATATTAGTGGCAGGGGAGACCCGCTATTGACCACAGGGAGGAATGCGATATGGCAAAACGATCGAAACGTTATTTAGCAATGTTGGAGAAGGTCGATAAGATAAAACTTTATGGCCTTAGAGAGGCGCTCGAGCTTTTGGCAGAATTTCCCAAGGCGAAGTTCGATGAGACTGTCGAGGTGCACATACGTTTGGGCGTAGACCCCCGTCATGCCGATCAGCAAGTTAGGGGTACGGTAAGCTTGCCCCATGGGACCGGTCAGGAGAAGAGAGTGCTCGTCATAGCTTCGGGAGAGAAGATCAAGGAAGCAGAAGAAGCCGGTGCCGATTTCGTCGGCGGGGAGGACATGGTTCAAAAGATCGAAAGTGGATGGCTGGATTTCGATGCAGTAATCGCTACGCCCGACATGATGCGCGTAGTGGGTCGTCTCGGACGAATCCTAGGCCCTCGCGGTTTGATGCCAAGCGCCAAGACAGGGACCGTCACCTTCGATGTGGGCGAAGCTGTTAGGGAAATCAAGGCAGGACGAATCGAGTTCCGTGTCGACAGGTATGGAATAATTCATGTGGGAATCGGCAAGATGAGCTTCACGCCGGACATGTTGTTCGATAACGCAAAGACGCTTTTGCGTGCAGTGCTCCGTGCCCGCCCCGCTGCCGTTAAGGGACAGTACGTACGAAGCATTACCGTGGCTCCAACTATGGGCGTTGGGATCAAGGTCGATCCCGCAAGAGCTCAAAAGGAGTTGGTAGAAGAATAGCTTTGCCATGGGCGGCTTGGCCGCCCTTGAAGATAGATTTTTTGAAAGTCTGCTTGATATGAAGCGGTAGTGTAAGTATAATATGTTGCGCCATTGGGCTTAAGACAGCGGGTGAATTGTCTTAAACGGCCAGAAGAGGCCGGCCCGCCGAGGTCCAGGAGATTGTCGCTATGTCATAATGATAAGGCTCCTGGGAACGCCCAGGGGCCTTATTTTTTAAAAAAGGAGGTGAAGGAATGCCTTCAAAGGTGAACGTTCAGGAGTTACAAGAGTTGACCGGATTGCTTCAGGGAGCTCAGGCTGTATTTTTCTGCGAGTACAAAGGGCTAACGGTGGAGCAAATAGGACAAATCAGGGCGAAGGTCAGAGGAGCCCAGGGTTTGATGAGAATAGCGAAAAACACTCTCTTCAGCCTGGCCCTGAAGGAAGTCGGATTGCCGGTACCCGAGGAGATGCTCTCTGGCCCTAACGTTTTCACGATTGCCTATGGAGATCCGGTAGAAGTAGCTAAGACCTTAACGGATTACATTAAAACGACCAAGAGCGAGGCCTTGAAAATAAAGGGAGCTTTGCTTGGACAAAGGCTCTTAGGTCCGGAAGATGTCAGCGTTTTGGCCACCTTGCCATCGAGGGATATACTGTTGGCTCAGGTTTTGGGCACTATGGAAGCCCCGATAAGAGGACTTGTCACAGTGTTGTCCGGAAACATCCGAGGTTTGGTGACCTGTTTAGATCAGATCGCAAAGGCAAAGGAGAAAGAAGCAGCTTAAAGACATTTTTGGCACAACCGTTAAAATTTAAAAGGGAGGAATCGAGAAATGACGAAAGAAGAAATCATAAAGGCAATAGAGGAGATGACTGTTCTAGAACTTTCAGAATTGGTGAAAGCCCTTGAGGATCGATTTGGAGTATCCGCTGCAGCTCCTGTTGCAATGATGGCTGCTGCTCCTGCTGCCGGCGGAGCCGGCGCTGCTGCCGAAGAGGAAGAGAAGACGGAGTTCGACGTAATTCTCAAATCCGTAGGAGCGAACAAGATAAACGTCATAAAAGTAGTTCGTGAAATCACCAGCCTGGGCCTCAAGGAGGCCAAGGATTTGGTAGACGGCGCACCAAAGCCAGTAAAGGAAGGCGTTTCCAAGGAGGAAGCCGAAGAGATCAAGAAGAAACTGGAAGAGGCCGGCGCAGAAGTAGAAGTAAAGTAACTGAGAAGCTAAAGTGCGAGATGACGCCAAAGACATCTCGCACTTTTATTTAGGAGTGAAGGATTTGTTTGAATTCCCCCGAGACCCAAAAGAGGCTATCGAATTACAGAAGAAAATATGCAGCTTCGTGATAACTGAAGATTATTGCGATATAGAGAAGGTTAGGCTAATAGGCGGCATAGATGTAGCCTACAAGGGCAGGGGAGCAAAAGAGGGATGTGCCGTAGCCCTTATATGGGATCGTCTCACCGGCGAGACAGTGGAAGCTGTTTACGTCGAAGAAAGCATCAACTTTCCCTACATACCAGGCTTGCTTTCCTTCAGGGAACTGCCTATTGCAATAAAGGCTTTCGACAAATTATCGCTGAAAGCAGACCTGTGGATGATAGACGGAGCCGGAATCGCACACCCCAGAAGATTGGGCATAGCTGCTCATTTCGGCGTAGTCTTGGGCTTGCCTGCTATTGGAGTTGCCAAAAGTCGTTTGATAGGAAGCCACCTGTCTGTGCCTCGGACAAAGGGGTCGTGGGTGCCGCTGCGACAGAATGGCGAAGTTATCGGACATGTCCTGCGAACGAGAAGTGACGTTCGACCCCTCTATGTGAGTCCTGGCCATAAAGTATCATTATTGCAATCTGCTAATTTGGTTTTAGCGTGTTGCAGTCGTTATCGCTTGCCTGAGCCCACCCGCCTGGCCCATCAGTTGGTAACTGCCAAGGTCCATTCCAATTAATCTAATCTCTCTTTCGAGTGAGCCTCAGCACTTCTTCGTCCTCATAGGCCTTGCTGGCCGTGGCCTTGGTGTCAAAGGCGTACTTGCCCTTGTATGCTTGCACTTCGCCGTCCAGCCTGTGAAAAACGAGCTGAGCTATCCTCGTTCCGGGATACAGGGAAAGAGGCACCTCTCCTTCGTTGACCAGCTCTAAAGTTATAACTCCTTGAAATCCTGGATCGACGAAGGTTGCCGTAGCAATTACGAGACCAGCCCTTCCCCAGGAAGACCTGCCTATGACATAAGCCATGACATTTCGAGGCAATCGAAGGAATTCCAAGGTCGAGCTCAGAACGAATTGGCCGGGATGCAATATAAAGGGCTGGCCATAATCAGTCCTTATATGATCGTAATAATCTACCCAAGCTGTGTTGTCGAAAGCTCTTTTTACGTCCATTACCGGAATCTGGCCCTTTCTAAAGAGCACGAAGTCCTGCCCGAGCCTTACATCGAGCGATGCCCTTCCGATCTGGCGATTTAAATCCAACAAAGGTGTAACGACCAAATCGCCCCTATCCAACATGTTTTTGATTTCATTTGAACCAAGCACGTTCGCCATGTATCGTCGCCCTCCTTCGAAATTCAAGACATTTGATATCGCGATAAGAACAGACTGCCGTCGCATGCAAAGGCGATCAGCCTTTCTAGGGAAGTTAATTCCTCGAGCGAGACCCCGCTGTAAACTTTGTAGGAGGCAACGATGGAACCGGCGATGAGGATATTTTTTATGTCCAGCGCTTTTTCCTTGTTTTGACAGGGGGGAATATTGTCGAGGAACAAGGATGTGGCATAGACTATCTCATCCCATTCCCAATCCCATACATGGGATGAGACGGCATTCTCGGCAGAACAATGGGACAAAAGGGCAAACCATCCTTTTATCTTCTCCGGCCAGTCGAAAGCCTCTAGGTCTTTCCAGGCGAACCTCTCATAACTGGATGTCAAAAGCGAAAGGGCAGGCGAGAAGATAAGAGCAAAACGGTTATAAGCCCTGTTTTCATACATGGCCCACGCTCTATCCAGATGTTCGGACAAAAACTGAAGGTTTAAGGGGGAATCCTGTTCCTCTACGTCAAAGGGCAGTAAGTACCATTCATAGGGTTGTTCCCAGTTGGGGAAGAACTTCTGTATGTCGCTTAAGGAGAAATCTTCCTCTATAAAAGGGATGACGTAACATTTAACGGGAGGACCGTACAGGTCCAGGAGTTTATTAGGCCATTCCGGCGCTCCGAAGTTTATGCCCAAAATGATCTTATCTATAACAGATAGGGCTTTCGATAGACCTTCGATAAGGGGAGTAATGGCTTCATCGGTATTCAGCCCTCTTAAGTTGCGATCTATTATTTCAAGTATTTCCCTGCCCCTTGGCTGCGTCGAAGGTTTTTCAAGTGCGGTCTTGAGTTTTTTCATGGTGTAAAAGATGTGCCATCGAGTGTCATTTTTGAAATTTGGATATTTCACGTGAAATTTTACCTCCCTTTGAGTAGAATACATCTCATTATAGTGTATATATTTATGACAATATATCATAGCAGGGAAAGGTGTGATTTTGACTTGCCGTTGAAATTTGTTGATTCGATTGCCTCCCTCGATAGGGTATTGGTGCTGGATGGCGGAATGGGCACTATGCTCTCCGAGAAGGGGTGGCGTCCGCCAATGTTGCCGGAGGAGATGAATCTGACCGCCCCCGATGTAGTGCTCGATATCCACAAAGAGTACCTCAGATCCGGCGCTTCCGTTGTTGAGACCAACTCCTTTGGTTCGAGCCCGATAAAGCTGAGCTATAGGGGGATGGGCGAAAAGGCACGGCGGATAAACGAAGAGGCTGCGCGCATTGCCAGACGAGCCGCAGAAGGATGGGACGCCTATGTGGCGGGTTCCATGGGTCCCTTGGGCGAACTTATAAGGCCACTTGGAAACTTAAGTTTCGAAGAGGCCTACGAAGCCTACAGGGAGCAGGCTATCGGGTTGAGAGACGGCGGAGTGGACTTTTTTCTGATCGAAACGCAGATGGACATAAAAGAGGCGAAGGCTGCCGTATTGGCCATTAAAGATGTGGCGGCTCATATTCCTTTCGTGGTTTCCTTCACCTTTGAACGCAATGGGCGTACTATAACGGGAAGTCCGCCGGAGGTGGTTGCCCACTGGGCAAGGATGATAGGAGCCTGTGCTGTGGGAGTTAACTGCGGCTTTGGGCCGGATCTCGCAAGAGAAATAGTCAAGAAACTCTACCTTAATGCAGGAATCCCAATCTTTGCCTATCCGAACGCGGGTACCCCCGGAAAGGAGGACTTCGATCCAAGGGAATTTGCCGAGGAAGGGCGCGAATTAATTCGGGCAGGAGCTTCCGTCGTAGGCGGTTGCTGCGGCACAACCCCTGAACATATAGCTCACTTGAAAGGCGTTGCTTCGCAAGAAAAACCCCTACGTCCCAGGAAAGTCGAAAAGGCGGCCCTGGCAAGCAGGAGCAGATTGGTTTTTGCGGGAGCCGGTGAACCAATAGTCGTTGTAGGCGAAAGGATAAACGTATCGAGAAAGTCACCCATAAGGGATGAGGTGGCTCAGTACAAGTGGGATGCCATTTCAGAGGAGGCGAGAAGACAAAGCAGTTCAGGATCCCAGGTGATAGACGTCAATATAAGTCTGCCCGGCATCGACAGAAAAAGGGCAATCCGAGAGGCCGTCGAGGCCGTAGAAAGCGCCTGCACCCTCCCCATCTCTATTGATGCCGACGAAGCTGACGTCCTTGAGGAGGGGTTGATTCACGTTGCAGGAATTCCCTTGATAAATTCCGTGACCGCCGAAAGGGAAAAGTTAATTAAGGGCATAGAACTTGCAAAGAGGTACGGCGCTTGCCTGGTCGTGCTTGCCATAGACGAGGATGGTATATCGGAGACGGCGGAAGGGAGAATAAAGGCCGTAGAAAAGGTTTGCGCTCTCGCCGACGAGATGGGTTTTTCGAAATCGAGACTGTTCGTAGATCCCCTTACCATGTCAGTGGCCGCGGATGTGAGAGCCGGAGTTGTCACGTTAGAGGTGCTGAGGGCGTTTAAAAAGCTTGGCCTTTTTACCATAATGGGCGTCAGCAACGTATCGCACGGTCTGCCCAACAGGTCTCTTTTGAACAATGCTTTTCTCACCATGGCAGCAGGCGCCGGATTGGATTCGGTGATAGCAAACCCGTTGGACGAAAGCTTCGCTTCCTTGATGATGGCTTGCAATCTTTTGGTCGGACGGGATAAAGGGGCATCCCGCTATATAACTTGGGCGAGGTCTTTAAAGTCAGAGGCAAAAGACACCTCTTCCCCTGCGAAGGAGGAAGGCGTCTCGAGCCCGATAGAAGAGATGAAGGGCATGATCGTACAGGGCGACAGGGGGGGCGTTTTAGCCGTCGCCAGGAGGTTTTTGAGCGAGGGAGGAGAGCCTTTGGCTCTGATAAATGACGTTGTCCTCCCCGCTTTGGAGGAGGTGGGCAGATTGTACGAATGTGG
>DGDP01000133.1 GCA_002385485.1 Acetomicrobium sp. UBA3949
GATTCGCAATAGCAGGAACCGGGATTGCAGTCCGTTGCCAATGCAACAGGGACTCCCATTTCTATCATCTTCCTTGCGGGGGCATAGGATTTTCTGAGGCTAAAGGCCGTCGCTGGCAACAATACAGCTAGCACACCACTTTCAGCCATTGCTTTTAAGCCTTCCTCGCTTGCCGCAAGTAGGTGTTCAGCTGAATCAACCTTAAGCTCGGCAGCTAATTTTGCTCCGCCTAAATCATACACTTCGTCAGCGTGAATTTTTAAGCCCAGACCGCATTTCCTTGCCGCCAACAAGATCCTTTTGGCATCGTCAACGGAAAAGACGCCTTCTTCGCAAAATACGTCACAATATCTGGCCAATCCCTTAGCAGCAATGTGGGGTATCATTTCCTCCACTACGAGATCGACATAGGCTTTCGGGTTGTCTTTGTACTCCCGCGGCACCGCATGGGCACCCATAAAAGTTGCGACTATATCGACAGGTTTGCCCTTTAACGCATCTATGACCTCGAGCATTTTGACTTCGTGCTCTAAGGAAAGGCCGTACCCGCTTTTTATTTCCATGGCAGTAGTGCCATTCTTCAAAGCTCTATTTATTACTTCTTCAGTGCTTGCATAAAGCTCATCGTGACTTGCCGACCTGACTCTATCGACGGTGGAAAGAATGCCTCCGCCCATTTTGAGTATTTCAAGATAAGAGGCTCCTTGGAGGCGCATTATAAATTCCCTTTCCCTGGTTCCGACAAAACATGCATGAGTATGGGGATCTACGAAGCCGGGAATAACGCATCGACCGCCTAGGTCGATCTCCAAGGCATCTTCCGTGACATATTTTAGTACTTCTAATTCTTGACCAATTGATTCGATATAGCCATCCCTTATGAGGATTGCTCCCTTTTCCTCAGAATAAATTTGATTCATTTCGCTCCCCTTCAAGGGCCTTCCCTTATCTAAGGGGGTGTATATTCTGGCGTTTCTGAAAAGCTTTAAGGTCATCTTCAATCCCTGCCCAAAAGATCAAGAAGCCTTAGCTCAATTACCTGGTTGGGGTCGAAATGGGAGATCTGCATGTAGTAAGAAGTGCTTTGAAGCAATGCCTCAGCAGGAACCATGCCGTAGACTTCGGTCTCCGCTACCGAAACCCCCCAACGTTTCGCCTCGCATTTTATCAGCTCCAAGACGCGATATAGGGCGTTCTTTTCGTAATCCACGATGTTCATGCTCACCTGAGCCATGTTCTTCTCTTTAAGCTCCAATCCGATGGCCTTTACGGCCGAAAAGCCGCCGCTTGAGGACCTTATGGCCCTGGCGATCGCTTTGGCAATATTGACATCATTCGTATGCAAATTAACGTTGAAGGCGACTAAAAACTTTCTGGCCCCAATAACGGTAGCCCCTGCTGTGGGGTGTATCTCGGGCGAACCGATATCGGGATATCTCTCCGGTTTGGAGATTTCTTCTTTCAACACTTCAAATTGGCCCTTCCTTATGACTTCCAAATTGCGCCTTTCCGGCCTCAAAGCCGATTCTTCGTAGAAATATACCGGCACGGAAGTTCTGCGATGAAAATCTTCTGCAAACTTTCTCGAGAATTCCACGCATTCCTCCATAGTGATGTTTCTTAAGGGGACAAAGGGAATGACGTCGACGGCACCTATCCTCGGATGAGCACCCTCATGTTTGTTAAGATCTATATTCTTTATGGCAACCTCTGCCGACTCTACCAGCGCCTTTCCCAGTGAATCGGGTTCTCCGACGAGGCTTACCACCAAGCGATTGTGATCTTTATCTGCCCTATAGTCCAATAGATAGCAACCTTTGGTTTCTTTGAAGGGTTTTACTATAGCTTCTATGACATCTTCTCGTCTGCCTTCGCTGTAATTTGGGACACATTCGATTAATTTGACCACAATTTACACCTCCAGTACTTTATCCGTTATCCAGTTCCAAATGATTTATGCTCAACAGTCAACCGGCAATTTACAATTTAGCTTCGGTCAATCGAGTTCTCCTACTTCTTCTTCAACCTCTCTAACTATTTCGCCGCTTTTGACGAGGCTCAACACCTCTTCAATCAAAGGTGCCATAAAGATATCTTCGTCCAAAAAGGGAGTCCTCTCTCTGATGGCTTGAAATGCCTTGTAAACCCCTTTGCCGGGTTTAAGGGGAGCGCTGAACTCCAAGGCCTGTGCTGCAGTCAATATCTCTATGGCAATTACCTTCTGGGCATTGGACAATATAGTTTGAGCCTTTCTGGCGGCATAGGCTCCCATGGAGACGTGATCTTCCTGATTCGCAGAGGTGGGTATGGAATCCACGGAAGATGGATGGGCAAGCACTTTATTCTCGGAGACCAGTGCGGCGCAAACGTATTGAGGTATCATGAAGCCGCTGTTGACTCCGCTATTTTTCATCAAAAAGGCCGGCAGGCCGGAAAGTTTGCTGTCGACCAGCCTTGCAACGCGCCTTTCCGAGATGTTTGCAAATTCCGCCACGGCTATTCCCAAAAAGTCCATGGCCAAAGCTATGGGTTGGGCGTGGAAGTTGCCCCCGCTTAAAGCTTCGCCGTCGGCGGGAAAGATCAAGGGATTATCGGTGACGGAGTTGATTTCTATGTCTATCTTTTGACGAACGAAGTCCAGCGCATCCCTGCTTGCTCCGTGAACTTGCGGGATGCATCTAAGCGAATAAGCATCTTGAACTCTTGCGCCCTTGAATGCTTCGATTATTTCGCTCCCCTCTATCAATCGTCTTACGTTCGAAGCAACCGTCCTCTGTCCAAAGTGAGGTCTAAGTTCGTGAGTTCTGGAGTCAAAGGCATAGGGAACTCCGTGCAGGGCTTCCAATGACATCGCTCCCGCTATATCGGCTGCTTTTGCTAAATTTAAAGCATCATAGATGACCAACGAAGCAATGCCTGTCGTCGCTGCGGTGCCGTTATTTAAAGCAAGCCCCTCTTTGGGCTTTAATTTTATGGGCTTCAACCCTGCTTTTTCCAAAGCCAATGTTGCCTGCATTCTTTCGCCTTTATAAAAAACATCGCCCAATCCCAAAAGGGCGATGGCCAGATGGGACAGCGGACACAGATCTCCGCTGGCCCCCACCGAACCTTGGGAGGGTATAAGGGGATGAATTCCTTTGTTCAAAAGGTCAACCAAAAGAGAAAGCGTCTCAAGGCTAATTCCCGAAAAACCCCGTATCAACGTGTTGATTCGAAGCAACATAATAGCCCTTACTACGTCTTCCGGGAGAGGTTCCCCAACTCCCGATGCATGGCTCTTGAGCAGATTCTCCTGCAAAATTTCGCTTTGTTCTGAGGGAATGGTAACTGAAGCAAGATCTCCGAAGCCTGTTGTTATCCCATATACGACTCTTTCTTCCTGAACCCACTTTCCAACAATTGCAGCACCCCGCTTGACAAAGGCCTTTGCAGCGGGATCCAAGTTTACCTTGCAGCCACATCGGGCAACCTTGACGACGTCTTCTAACGTCAAAGAATGACCATTAAGGTGAATCGTATCCATGCATGCCCCTCCCTGAAGTCTAAAGTTTTGAATTCGCTATTTAAAGTATGCCATAAATTTACAAAAGTACAATACCCAAATCAAAACCGCAGGCAGAACATCTTCCGTCGCTAGTTACCGACAAAGGCTCGGTTTCGTAACCTCTTCTCTTAATGACTAACTTTCCGCAGCTGGGGCAGAAGGTATCAGAAAATTTTGATACGTTTCCTAAATAGGCGAAATCTAAATATCTCTTGGCAATTTCTAGCGCCCTTTCTAACAATGATATGTCGGTAGGGGGTTTCGTCCATTTATGCGAAGGAAAATACCTGGAAATATGAAGGGGCACCTTATCTCCCAATTCTCCTGCAATCCAGGAACAGAGAGCCTCAAATTCACCGAGATCGTCGTTTATGCCTGTAACCAGAAGATGAGTTATCTCTACATGGACATTGAAGCTCTTTAAAATTTGAAGCGTTTTCAATACAGTCTCAAGATCTCCGCCCAATTTCTTATATGTTTCCCTATTAAAGGTTTTTAGATCTACATTGGCTGCATCTATGTAATGCACTATTTCTTTTAAAGGAAGGGGGTTTATGAGACCGTTTGTCACTAAGACAACTTTCACGTTTTCCTTTTTTAAAAGGGGCATCGCTTCCAAAAGATACTCATAGGAAATCAAAGGTTCATTGTAGGTGAAAGCTACAGCCGTTACTCGATACTTCTTAACCAGGGATAGCAACTCTAGGGGATCAATCCTTGACAGTTTAATTTGGGAGCTCCAGGTGGATATATGCCAGTTTTGGCAAAAGGGACACCTCATATTGCAACCGACAGAACCCAGGGATAGGACGTCCCTTCCGGGCAGGAAATGATAAAGAGG
>DGDP01000067.1:0-2939 GCA_002385485.1 Acetomicrobium sp. UBA3949
TGGCTTTCATCCTTTGACGGAACGGCAGACGATGTCAGCCTGCATCTTAAGGGACATCCGAGGAAGCTCTCGGGAAGGATTCATTTCACGTCCGACGAATTTACCGCCACTGGGTTTACCTTAAAGGATGCTGAAATTACCGCAGATATATCCGGTAAGGAGGTTTCCTTCAAAGGCAGGGGATATTGGCAGGGAATTCCCATCGCTATGGAGGGATCGGCTCTGCATAACGGCTCCTTGATGCTCGATGCTTTGGTCTCTGCCAAAGGGTTGGAAATCGGCAAGTTGGGCCGACTTTTCAGTTCCCTTTCGGACATAAACCTCGAGGGCCAATGCGACATTACCGTCAAAGTACAGGGTAAACCTGACGAATTGGCCTTAGAAGGTGCCGCGAAATCCAATCGACTCAAAACAGGCTTCGCAGATTTGAGAGATCTCAAGATGGAATTCACCCTTAAAAAGGACAGATTAGAGATCTCGTCTTTACAGGCAAAAGTTTACGATGGCGAAGTGACAGGGCAGGGAACTATCTCAGATCTCTTTTCGCCGAGCCCCAACATTGACCTATCGGGAATTGCAAGAGATATCGAGTTAGGCGGAATATTCGACTCCGTCGATCCAAAGATGAAGGGAAAAACGGAAGTGAGATGGCGCATTTCAAAGGAAAAGGAGGGGGTCATCTTTTCGGCAGTAGCCGACGCACCCGTTTTAGTCTTTGGAGATTTGTTGAAGCTACAAGACCTGCACGCCGAAGCAGTTTCCTTTGAGGGCGGCTTAAACCTAAAGGGACGGGCCCTGTTCAATGGCGGGAAGGTGGAGTTTCTTGGGAAAATAAAAGATGAAAGGGGCGAGCTTTTTACGGACATCTCAGGTACGATCTCCGATTTGAGTCTCGAGCCGAAAACATGGCCTATCCATGGTATGTTAAGAGGAAATTTCAAAGCGGAAGGACGCAGCGGAAATCTAAGTTTCTATGCAAAGATGTACGGCCAGGATATAATGGTAAAGGACATCCTCCTTAAGGACTTTAAATTAACCCTGGGTGGAAAGAATTCTTCTATGGAAGTGCAGTCCCTCTCCTTCGGTCTCTGCAATGGCATTGTCTCCTTGGGCGGAACAATTGAGGGGGATAACTTGCATTTAACGGGAGACTTCAATGCCGTCGATCTCTCAGCACTCCCCTTGCCTTCCCTCTGGTTCGTTAGGGGCATATCGGGCGGGAAAGTGGTCGTAGAAGGTGAGTTTGCCTCTCCTCAGATTGAAATAGATGGCCTGATTAAAGAGGCGGCAATAGATGGCTTAACCTTCGAAACCGTAAAATTCAAGGCTAAAAGCGATACGATCAATCTTGCATTAGACGTCACGGAGGCCAGCGGTGAAAATTGGACAATAAAGGGGAAAGCTAAGGGCAGCATCAAGCCCGATCCGACCTTCGAATTCGAGGTTGACGGAGACAACGTCCCCATAGATATGTTTTCCCAATTGCTTTCGCCAAATCTAAAAGGAAAGCTTAAAGGCAGGGCCAAAATTAGCTTTGTCGGAAAATACGACGGAGCCTTAACCTATCGGGGCCTTATCCGATCAGAGGAGCTTTCTTTTTTTGACGTTAAGTTCCAAAACGCGGAAATTCCTCTTGTTTTGAGCTCCGATTCCCTTCGGATCGATGACCTAAAGGCCTCGCTGTTTGGAGGAACCTTGAATATGAACTATTCCGCTCAGGTTGGAAAGCTCCTGACGTGGCAAAGTGATATAGATATAAAAAAAGCTCCGCTGAACGCATTTTTGCAAAATTTTCTGGCGGAATCGGTTTCATCGGATGGCATCTTAAACCTTTCCCTCAATTTGAAGGGCGAAGGTACGCGATTGGTTAACCTCTCGGGCTACGGCAAATTAGATGTGACAGACGGTAAAATCGTAGGGTTTGCTGAAAAACACGACGGGCTGAAAAGCATTGGACTTAATAGCCTGAATTTTCAGAAGGCCTCCCTGGACTTTTATATCAACGGTCCGTCACTTTACATTTTGCCGGGAAGCATGATAACCTCCCAACCCAACGATTCCCTGTACCGATACATCTCCATTGACGGTATTCTGGCTTTAGACGGGACGATCGATCTGTTCTGCTCAGGAAATATAAACGTCAAAGCTTTAAACGCCCTGACCAGAGCCGTAAGGGAAGTAGCGATGCTTGAAAATCCGACGGAACAGGAAGTGGCTCAAAACTTGCTCAAGGGCTTCATCAGCGGATTTTCCCTCAACGACTTTAAAGACATTTCTCTTCACGTAAAAGGCAGCTGGCCATCCCTGACAATCTCAAATCTAAGGGTAAACGAACCTCTCATGGCCAAAGGCCCATTATATTACCAATTCGATGATGAGGAGGATGAGTGGAAATTCAACCTCCATTTTAACTTCCCGACAGGCAGCGGTAAGCCTTCTGAGGGGGATTTAGGGGAGCAGTTCGTTTCTCAGATCCTGGAAGGACTTTTAAACGGCATTTTCAACCCCGCTTCAGAGGATAACAGTAAAAAAGGCACCTTTTCAACGGCGGACGAAATCAAGGGAAATCATTGAGATCCCGCTTTACGTCGAGATTAGCCTCAATTTTCGGACAGGACCCTCATCAAAACTTCGTGATCGATGTTGCCTCCCGATATGACCACTCCGACATTACGCCCCACGGCCGATATCCGCCCCGATAATAACGCAGCTACACCGATAGCCCCCGCTCCCTCAACTACCTGATGGTGTTTTTTATGAAGGAAAGAGATTGCCCCGGCAATGTCCTTTTCTTCTACGGCAATGAAATCATCAACGCGAACCCTGGCCAGATCGAGCAAAGACTGCGGTATTCCGCCCGTCAGGCCATCGGCCAATGTGTCTGAATAGGATACATCTACGACCCTTCCCGACTGCCAAGATGCAACCCAGGGCATGGA
>DGDP01000067.1:3189-9453 GCA_002385485.1 Acetomicrobium sp. UBA3949
TCGACAGCTCCTTTGCAGCCGCCTCCGCTTCGTCGTATAGGCCTTCGGTCACCCTAAGCTCTACTTTATCTCCGCCCAGCCTTTTAATGGCCTTTCGTTTGGTTATAGGGCATACCGACGGAACAAAGACTACCGCCCTGACGCCAAGCATTTTGGCAGCCATGGCCACCCCTTGAGCGTGATTGCCGCTTGAAGCGGTCACAACTCCCCGCTTTCTTTCGCCCTCGGACATGTGAAACATTTTATTAAGAGATCCTCTTATCTTAAAGGATCCGCAAGGTTGCATGTTCTCCCACTTGAGAAAAACTCTTCCTCCCGTGATCTCGCTCAGATCGGCCGATTCTTCCGTTGGAGTGTGCCTCGCCTTGCCTTCTAAAAATTTCGCCGCCCTCAATACGTCCCTCATTTCAGGCCATATCATAATTTTTATACGATTCTCCTTTGTGTGCTTTAATTTTATAAAGGTTTTTACCACACTTCATGGTAATATTATAATATTAATTATTCCATGTCAAAGCAGGAGGATACCATCTGCCCCTGTCCTCTTTGAGGCAGAGATAGTCTTTTGGGTGCGCCGTTTTAAAAATTGATATTTTGTAGAGGTGACTTCAGCCCAATGAAGCTAATAAGCACAGAAAAGCTGAAATCGGGGATGATAGTAGCACGTCCTATTATATCGGATGCAGGCATCCTCTTACTTAATAGTGATGTAATACTCAACGAACGTCTAATAGAGCTCATAAAAAGAAGGGGCATTCCCTTTCTTTACGTCAAGGACGATAGGATAGATACGGACGTTAAACCCCTCATATCGCCCGATGATACTGCAAAGGCAGTATACGTCATCAAAAAAGCTTTCGACCAAGCCCTTCAAAGCAGCCTCAGGCGTTCCTCGCAGATGAACCTGGAACTTCTGGATGATATAGTTTCAGGCATCGTGGAAATCATTTCAAGACAAAATGACCTGATCGTTCACCTAATCGACATAAAAAACGCCGATTCCTACACCTTCCAACACAGCCTCCAAGTTATGACCATTTCTCTTATGATCGGCAAGAGCCTGGATATGACCAAAAACCAACTCCACAATCTGGGCATGGGCGCGGTCCTGCACGACATAGGAAAGGTCGGAATTCCTAAGTCAATCTTGAACAAAGAAGGCCCTTTGACGGAGGAAGAGAGAAGTATAGTCAGACAACACCCCAGAATAGGTTTTGAATTTCTGCAGGATTGCCCGTTAGTTTGGCCCACGGCCAGGTCCGTCGTCCTGCAACATCACGAAAAATGGGATGGCTCGGGTTACCCCCGAGGCCTTGCAGGAGAGGACATCCACATCTATTCTCGCATAGTAACCCCAGTGAACGTTTACGACGCTTTGATATCGAAAAGGCCCTATCAGGAATCCATGCTCCCTCATCAAGCCTATTATTACATAAGGGGAAAAGCCGGCATATTGTTCGACCCCCTCGTAGTAGAAAAATTCCTAGATATAGTAGCCCCCTATCCGATTGGCACTTGGGTCAAACTAAACTCCGGCGAGGTTGGATTGGTCACGTCGATCAAGCCAGGGAAAGTAGCCTATCCCGAGGTCAAGATCTTTTACGATAATAATTTAAAGCCTCTGAAAAACCCAACCACAATATCCTTGGCCGAAAACACAATATTATCTATAGATGAAGTTGTAGAGGAACCATCAGAATAACATACGAAGGGGGATCGCTGAATGTTTTTGCTTTGCATTGCCAACACAGAATTGAGCAAAATACCTGGCCTTTCTGCCGCAGGAGAAAACGTCGAAGCCATTAAATACACCGTGCCTTCCGATGCAGAACTCGTCTATTGGGGAAAATGCCTCACAAGCTCTTCCCTGCCGGTCGACCCTGAAGGACATCCCACACCTGCAATACTTACGAGGGCAGCTTACGAAGAGGCCCAATTTCCCGTCATTGTCGTAAGGACAGGAAGCTTCATCCCCCCCGCCTGTCCCTACGTAGAGATATCGTCGACACCCGGAGCAAATCCCTTAGAAAGACCTGCCGTAATTGAAGCGAAGAGAATATATTCCTGGGCAAAAACCTTGGGACATAATATATCGGCAATTGAGCCCCTTGTAGTCATAGGAGAATCCATACCTGGAGGGACCACCTCCGCATTTCTCGTTCTTAAGGCCCTGGGTTACGACGGCATGGTCTCCTCGGCAAGCCCCGAAAACCCGACGAACTTGAAAGTAGAGATTTGGAAAGAATGTTGTGAGGTCTACGGCATAAGCGAAGGTTCGCTTCGACATAAAGGGCTAGATGCCCTCTCTCTATTGGGAGATCCTATGCAGGCAGCGGTAGCAGGGATTGCCATGGGGTCCTTTAACAGGTCTCGCGTTGTCCTTGCAGGCGGAACTCAGATGCTTGCCGTAGCGGCCATCTTGAGGCATGAAGGGTACAATGGGGAAATCGAGATAGCCACAACGAAATACGTGGCCACGGACAAGACGGCAAACTTCGTCGATCTGGCTGAAGACTTAGGAATTAAAACTCATGTCGTTCCCGTCGACCTATCCCGCTCAGCCTTCAAAGGGCTTTCGGATTACGAAAGAGGTTACGTAAAGGAGGGCGTTGGCGCCGGGGGCGCCCTGTGGTATGCAACTTATCTGGGCCTTTCACTTGATAGGTTGACCGACAAAATAGAGAAACTATACGAAAACTTAATAAAGGGAGCTCTTCAATGAGACTGATATTTATCCTAGGAGGGGCGAGAAGCGGAAAGAGCAGCTTCGCAAAAGCTATATTGGAGAAATATGAAGGGCCCGTCACCTTTCTTGCCACCGCAAGGCCGGGCGACGAAGAAATGAGGAGGCGCATCTTTTTTCACAAAAGAGAAAGGCCTGCCTCATGGAGCACTTGGGAGGGCAATCCCAAGGATCTCATAGATTTCGCTGACGCGATCAAAGGTGCCGCTTTGATGGATTGTCTCACCACGTGGCTGTCGGAACTCATATTCGACAATTACGATATCGAAAACCTCTCCGAAGGGGAGTGGCAAAGAGCCGAAGGAGAGCTTCTTTCCCGTGTAGAGGATTTGTGTGGAGTCAGAGGACCGGAAGTATTCGTCATAGTTAGTAACGAGTTAGGTTGCGGAATTACACCCCTCTCGTTAATGGGACGAAGATTTCGGGACCTCCACGGCAGAGCCAATCAAATTGTCGCCTCGCGAGCGGAAAGGGTCGCCATGATCATGGCTGGATTGCCCCTATGGCTTAAAGGCAAACCACTCTTTTGACTTCAGTGATTTGACAAAAGACGAGCGAGGCTGGTTGCAAAAAATTTTGCATATAAAATATCTTTTCAAGATAATGTAGAGGTAATTCACAAATTCTAAAAGGGGGGGCCTGGCCTTGCGCATATTGG
Organism: Acetomicrobium sp. UBA3949; assembly: GCA_002385485.1. Taxonomy (GTDB): domain Bacteria; phylum Synergistota; class Synergistia; order Synergistales; family Acetomicrobiaceae; genus Acetomicrobium. Next base: position 6,591 of record DGDP01000067.1, read on the forward strand.
GGTTGATAGCGGCTTCATTTGCTTTTTTCAGCAGAATTCCCGTGCCTAAAATCCTTTTGCCCGAAAAAGAACCACCCTATGCCATGATTTTAGTCGTATCTCCTCTAATGGGGGGATTATTAGGCGCCCTATGGGGAGGGATAGGGGCATTCCTCAGCCTGAGGTTTGCTGCGCTCGGTGCCGCCTGGGCTTCGGCAGTAGTATACGTCCTTTTGGGGTGGGGATTGCACCTGGACGGTCTGAGCGACATTGCCGACGGTTGGGCAAGCGGTAAAAGCGGTGAGGAAATGAGAGAGATCGTCAAGGACAGCCGCTGCGGTCCCTATGGCGTTATGGCCCTAGTCTTGACCTTTGGCCTCTGGACTTCCCTCCTGTTCGCCCTCCCTTCATGGCGATGGATAACGATAGGAATGATAGTGAGCGCATCGGGCAAATGGGCGATGTGTTGCGCTGCCTGTATGGGCAACTGCCCTTGGAAGAACAGTATGGCCTTTTCCTTCGTTCAAAATTTTTCCCTCAAAGAAACCGCTTACGCTTTTATCTGTTTTGTGTTAATCTTCTTCTTCGGACCTTGGATGTGGGTCTTGTCCTTTTTAGCGACGACGGTCGTAGGTGTCCTTATGTCCCTTTGGGCACAATACAGATTGGAGGGGATAAGCGGCGATGTCCTCGGGGCAACAGAGGTTTTAGGCGAAGTCCTTGCCCTTGCTGCTATAGCTTTATTTACGTCCTAAGCTATCAAGGGCAGGGCAGATCCGAAATTTTTAGCACACAGATAGGGAAAGAAGAAGTGGTAAGAATGGAAAAACAGGGAAGAAAAAGAATAAAACTGATCGCGATAGATCTGGACGGATCTTTATTGACTTCACAAAACAACATCACCGAAAGGACGGCTCTGGCCATTAAAGAACTGATCTCCCGCGGGGTTATTTTTGTAATAGCAACGGGAAGGATGTTCCCCTCTGCAAGAAAATATGCCCTTCAATTCGGACCCAATACTCAGGTAATATCTTATAATGGCGCTTTGATAAAAAGCGCTGCTGGCGAGCTGTTGTTGCATAAGCCGATACCGCTGAATTTGGCCAAGGACGTGATGTCCTTTTTAAGGGAGAGGAAATGGCACGTAAACAGCTACATTGACGATGTGCTCTACGTCAAGGAATTAAACCAAAAGGCCTTGATATATGCTAGAAACTCGGGTGTAACGCCCCAAGTCGCGGGCGATGAGATATACAACCCCAAAAAAGAGCCGACCAAGCTGCTCGTCGTTGCCGACGACCCAAGCCAGACGGAGCAAATCAGGGACGATATAAAACTGAATTTCAACGGCCGCCTCTTCGTGGCCATTTCATCACCCCTTTACATCGATCTTGGGAATCCGGAGACGAGCAAGGGAAAGGCTATAAAATTTCTGGCCGATCGCCTTGGCATAGAAAGAGACGAAATATGCGTCATAGGCGATTCCGAAAACGACGTGGAGATGTTCGAAGCGGCAGGAGTGTCGATCGCCATGGGAAACGCTAGAGAGGACGTGAAATCCAAGGCCTCCTTCGTAACTACCTCCAACGACGAGGACGGCGTAGCCGCAGCCATCGAAGAGATCGTCATTCCCCGCTATCTTTAACCAATTCCGACAGAGCGTTCAAAAAAAACTCTATATCCTCCTCTTCGTTGAAGGGGCCGGGCGAGACCCTCAAGGCGCCTTCCGGGAAGGTGCCGAGCGTCCTGTGGGCCAGCGGAGCACAGTGCAGCCCCGGACGGGTCTCAATTTTCCACCTGTCGTTAAGCTTAAACGCCAGCTCGGCGTTATCCCAACCCTTCACGTTAAAGGCGAATACGGGAAGTCTGCCTGCCATGGTCTTCGGCCCGTAAAGGATGACTTCGGGCATACCGAGCAGCCCATCTAAAAGTTTCTCGCCGAGGCGGTTTGACTTTTCTGCGATATTTTTTATCCCACGAGCATCTATCCAATCGATAGCAGCGCTTAACCCCGCTATTCCGGGCAAATTGAGGGTGCCGGACTCGAATTTATCGGGCAGTTTATCCGGTTGAACCTCTTCGTGAGAGAAGCTTCCCGTCCCCCCCTCTATAAGGGGAGAAACAGCTTCGGCAAAGTCAGGTCTCCATACAATTCCCCCCGTGCCCTGGGGGCCCAGCAGCCCTTTATGCCCCGTAAAACATAAAGCAGCTATGTCCCCTTTGGACACCGATATAGGCAGATGACCGGCAGTTTGGGCGGCATCTATAACCACGGGAAGGCCATAATCGCCACATATACCGCATAAGGTCTCGATATCCTGAATCGCTCCGCAGACGTTGCTTGCGTGATTTAAGACGATCAGATTTGGCCTGTGTTTTTTTATCTCCTCTTCAAAAAACGAGGGGGACAGGAAGCCATTTCGGTCGCATTTCATTACGATGACCCTTACGCCTTTTCTTTCCAAGCTTCTGAGGGGCCTTATCACGGCATTGTGCTCCATGGAGGAGGTTAAGACGGTCATGTGAGGCCTCAAAAATCCCTTTATGACGACGTTGAGAGCTTCCGTAACGTTGGAAGTAAAGGTCACAAACCTGGGATCCCGATCCGAGTGGCCGTCAAAAAGGGTCGCAATTTTGGCACGTGCATCGGCGACCAAACCGAGGGTTCTCACGTCTCTGTCGGAAGCGCTTCCCCTGCCAAGATTGGCGCCGGCATTCAGAATGAAATTCGACATCTCCTCCGCCACCACCCTTGGTTTCGGCCAACTAGTCGCAGCGTTGTTAAGATATAAGGACACTAACCTCACTCCTCCTGCAGTAAAAACTAAATATTTTCCAAAACCTTTTTAACTATGAATTCCCCTGCTCTTGGCCTGGCCAAACC
>DGDP01000067.1:9758-17671 GCA_002385485.1 Acetomicrobium sp. UBA3949
CGATCGAGCAGATAATCGGAGTTTCTTTGCTCCTGCCCCGGGATGACTCCACAAAGAAAGAACGGGCGTTTCATGCACAGCACCTCGGAGGTCGATAAACCGCCCGGCTTCATCACGATAGCGTCAGAGGCAGCATATATGTTCACCATATCCTTGACAAAACCGAATACCTTCACTTTGAAGTTATCGTAGAATCTCTCCTCCATTGCCTCTCTTAGATCGTCATTGTTACCACAGAGGGTCAAGACTGTGGCTCCATCTACCCGAGATAGAGATTCGACAACATCCTCCAGGGGGCCAACCCCTATACCGCCCCCCATGACTAAAAATACTTCGGACTCCTGCGACAGGCCCAACTTGGCACGAGCAGTAGACTTTGTCGGAGGGTCTGTAAAACAGCGCCTCACAGGAATTCCTGAAACATGAACTTTGTTCATATCGATACCGTCTGCTTCGTATTGTAACCTTGCCTCTTGCGAAGCTATAAACCACTCGTCGTAAACATCCTTATCACGGTGAAAGATATGACTCAAAAAGTCCGTATTCACCAAAATAATGGGAATTCTCCCCCTGAATTCCTGAGCAACGGCGGATGCGGCAAAAAAATGGGTGAATATTATCACATCTGGGGAAAAATCGTATAAAATTTTGAGCAATTTTCTCGCGTTTAACCTTACGGTCAGTTCGTGAAGTCCAATCAGTAGCCCTATAGATCCTTCGGGCGAATCCGTGGATTCGTAAAAATATCCCCAAATCTGTGGCGCCTTACGAACCATCTCCAGATAGGAGCGAGCATATATTCCTCGTATTAGCGGGTTTACGTAAGCTAGAGCATCGAGGCATATCGTCTCTACATTGAACATAGAAAACCACTCACACAATGCATTTGCTGCCATCTTATGCCCCGTCCCAATGGACGAATGTATTATAGCTGCCCTTCTTTTCTCATTTGTCATAATCACTTTCGCTCCTCGCTTTGCTTCAGCTTATTTTTAAGCATATCTCCCAGAGTCATGGAAATGGGCGTCTCCTGCTCTGAAATCAATTTGATCGCCGAGAGAATGGAATCGCAAATCTGCTCAAGGGAATAATGGGAAGGGAAGTAGAGGGCAGCTGCATCGCCGTGACCACCTCCATGGATCTTTTTGCCATCGCGCAACATCCCCGTTATCTTTCCCGCTAATCCCGTCCTGCTTCTAAGCGAAACAGCCCACTCGCCTGTGACCTTTTTATTCGCAACGGCGACCATTTTTGGGGGATCCTCGCTCCTATCCAAAATTAGGCCGCAAAAATCGGATACATCCCCAAACTGCAACAGTTCCGGGCCTACGGCCACAAGATCGTCTCCGAAGCGTTTTACCCTTTCCAAAGCCGTTGCGAACCGCTCTTCCTGATCCCTGACGAAAGTCGCGGTCGCCTCGTACTCTCCTTCTGAGAGGGATGAGGAAGGATTGGCTATAAGCCTGCCTAAAACGCTCCAGGGTCCGCACATCGTGATCAACGCCTGCCAAAGCCTACTTTCGGGAATCTGTCCCAGCCAAAGATCCCTGTCGTTTGCGACTTCAACTATATCAGAAAGCGGCAAGAGACGTTCCTCTACGTTTTTTGGAAGTTCAAGTGACATGAGCCAATTATAGTAAACCTTGGCAGCACAACACGATGTATCTATCTTCAGCCAGGGCCTGTTGCCCCAGCGTTCTAAAGTGGTCTTGTGGTGATCAAAACATATTGGCGAACCTCCGTCGAAAAAATTGTCTATTAAATCAATCGTCTCCCTCCTCTGGCAGAATAAATCCAAAACGACAAGACTTCTTCCCGACTTCACCGAATCGAAGATTACGTTATCCACATCCCCATATCCTATTAAATAAATCTGCAGGGGAGAGTTATCCGGATAGAGGGCATGCCAGGCCACGGCAGCGGCCACTACGCCGTCGAGGTCTGTATGGCTTATTATATTAATCAAAGGCCTCATCAAAATAAACTGCACCTCCAATATTTGAGAGGGGTGATTTGCATGTGTCTTAAAAAACCCATATCACGCAGTATAGAGCTTAATATAAAACGTCCCGACCGTCACGAAAATATGATCAAAAGAAGAAGAGATCTCCCTTTGATAATTATAGGAGATCTCCACGGAGAGCGCGATTCCCTGAAAGAAATCTTAGAAATAACGAGCGACGAAGGAGATTCCCTTTTTCTATTTCTAGGGGATTACGTGGACAGGGGTTCAGATTGTATGGGCTTACTTGAAGACATCATCAACTTTCAAATAAACAATGGAGAAAGAGTGATATTGCTTAGAGGCAACCACGAAAATTGGGATATGAATATACGCTATTCCTTTGCCAGCGAATTAATAGCCAAAGGTTACGAAGGGGTAATCGAAGATATTCTCTCCTGGTACGAGTCTCTGCCCTTAATCGCCCTTTTCGATGACGTCGTCGCTTTACACGGTGGCGTCCCAAAACCGATTCCCTCAAATATAAACGATCTTTCCAGAATAAGGGCCACCGATCCTTTGGGAATGCAAGTTTTATGGAACGACCCTCTGGACGAAGGCTACTGGCCCCGCGGAGGAGGGACAAAACCCTTTACCGCCAAAGATTTGGAAGCTTTTTTGAAACTAACAGGCGCCAAACTCCTGATAAGGGGACACCAATACGTACCTAACAGAGGGTATAAGCTTAATTTCGACAATAGATGTATGACCATCTTTTCAGCAAGCTACGGATACGGTTGGCCTAGATGCTTTGTTTATCTTCCCCCTTGCGATTTCAACGTCAGCGATGTGGAAAAATATATCATCCGGATATAAGGATTCCCATATTTATCCACTATGGTGTGATCAATTAGCCAGTAAAGTCTCGATAACTTCGCAAAAAACTTATACACAGTCGGTGAATAACCTGTGGATAACTATGTAATTGCGCTCCCTCACTACAAATTATATATTTCACTAAATTGATTTTAATAATCGAAATCCCGTGGTTGACGCACAATTAAGAAAAAAGTTATCCACATGTTTTGTCAATAACTTGTGTATATGTGGATAACTTTTGTGGAAAATATGTGGTAATATTTAGGATAACCTGTGGATAACCAAGGGGGGCCTTTTTGTGGACGACAAGTTAAACGATACGTGGAAAGACATTCTTTCGATAGCTCGTGAAAAACTCCCTCAGGGGGCTACTGAAATATGGCTTAAGACCTGTTTACCCATTTCCCTTGACAGAGGAAAACTAGTCCTCGATGTTCCTAACGTTTTCGTAAAGGAACAAATTCAATCTCGCTTCTTGAACGGACTTAAAGATCTCGTGGCCGACAGAGGTATTGCCAGGGAAGTGGAGCTGGTAGTGGGGACGGAGGTGCGCGACGGAGAACAAAAGAGAGCTGAAAATGCCTTAAAACAACCACCGCCTCCGAATCCCGACGGACTCAACCCTAACTATTATTTCGATACCTTCGTGGTAGGGAAATCCAACAGGTTAGCCCATGCCGCAAGTCTTGCCGTGGCCGAATCTCCAGGAGTAGCATACAATCCTTTATTCATCTGGGGAGGCGTGGGTCTTGGGAAGACTCACCTGATGCATGCCATAGGTCATTACGTATTGGAACACCTGCCGGGCGCACGTGTAGTTTATGCCAGTTCCGAAAAGTTCACTAATGAACTGATATCGGCCATACAAAACAACAAGACACAGGAATTCAAGGCCAAGTTTCGAAATGTGGATATCCTCTTGATAGATGATATACAGTTTTTAGCCAACAAAGAGAGCACCCAGGAGGAGTTTTTTCACACCTTCAACAGCTTACACAACGCAAAAAGACAGATCGTCTTAAGTTCTGACAGGCCTCCTAAGGAAATTCAGAGTATAGAACAGAGGCTGGTCTCCCGATTTGAATGGGGACTTGTAACGGACATACAACCTCCCGATCTGGAAACTAGAATAGCGATACTTCAAAAGAAGGCAGAATTTAGAGGATATGACATCCCCGAGGACGTCGTCTATTTTCTGGCTCAAAACATCCCCAGCAATATAAGGGAGCTAGAAGGAGCTTTGAACCGAATAATAGCGTGCTCTCAACTCAACATGGAACCGATAACGGTGGAAAATGCCACGGAGTGGCTGAAAGACATTATAAAAATGCAACAACAGGGACCTATATCGGTCGATCTCATTCAGGATGCCGTCGCTTCCTACTTTGGTTTCGACGTTGAGGACCTGAAAAGCTCAAAAAGAACCGCCGATATTGCCTTGGCAAGACAGGTCGCCATGTATTTGTCCAGAGAATTGACTGAGTCCAGCTTACAGCAGATTGGTATAGCCTTTAATAAGAAGGATCATACGACTGTCCTTCATGCTTGTAGAAAGATTGAGGAGATGATGAAGGAAGATTTGAAGATGAAAAAGATTGTGGATAACTTGTTGAGTAACTTACGATCTGTCGGTGGATAAGTTGTCATAAATCCACATATATAATTTTTATCCCTGCTAATATGCGTATATTGTGGATGGATTCCTAGCTTCTTCGCATATTTATCCACAGTGGAAAACTCAAGCAGATCGGCCTTGTTCCACGTTATCCACAATATCCACCGCACCTATTACTGTCACTACTATTTTTATATTATTTAAATAAAAGTAATAAATAGGAGGGCCATAGTAAAATGAGGATAAAAATTGACGACCAAAAACTAATTAGAAGCTGGCAAATTACAGAAAGGACCTCCAGAGGACCAAAGACATCGGCTATCCTGTCAGGCATATATGTAAAGGCATATAACAACGATGTTATCTTAATGGCGACAGACCTCAAGACATCAATAAAATGTTTAATACACGATGTCACAATTGAGGAAGAAGGAGAATCCATATTTCCAACCAAGGGAGTAGGGGAGATATTAAAAAAACTATCCCACGGCTTTACTATAGAGGCCACTAACACAAAAGTAACGATCAGGCACGAGAAAAACCAATTCAACTTCACAACCTATCCTACAGAGGAATTCCCAAAGCTACCCTCTTCGGAATCGGCAAAGCTGGCCTGCCGCATAAAATCGAAAGATCTATCCAGATCGATAAGGGAAGGTTCTTTTACGGGTTCAACTAATGAAGAATTTCCTCAATACCTATCAAGTGCATTAATTGAATTTAAAAGGAACTCCCTCAAGCTAATTGCCACCGATGGCAAAAGACTCTCCCTTTCGGAAGCGGATCTGATGGAAGGATCGACCGAGGAAGATAGTATCTTAATACCCATCAGAGGGATAAATGAGCTTGAGAGGATACTTTCGACACTGGATGAAGATAGCCTTATAGAGATATTATATGATGACTCCCAATGTTATTTCAGAGGCGATGATATAGAGCTTTCCATTAGAAGGGTTGAATCTCTTTTTCCCCCTTACGACAGAATTATATCCTCCGACAGGACTACGTGGATGACGATCGATCGTCAGGCGTTGATAGATTCACTTGAGAAAGTTGAAGTAATAGTGAGAGATTTCAATAAAGTTATAATAATGGACTTAAAGCCTGCCGGAAATTTGTCGATATCTGCCTTTGCCAAAAACGTTGGAGAGGGTTTCGTCGAAATGGCCGCCGAGGTGGATGGAGAACCTCTGAAAGTTGGCTTTAACGTCGCCTATTTATTGCAGGGATTAAAGGCCATAGGGGATTCATCGGTAAGGATGAGTTTTAATGGTCCTCACGGGCAAATGAGGTTGCAAAAAATAAGCAGCGATAATTTCCTTTACATTCTAATGCCTGTAGTGTTGCCCGAAGAGCTGTTAGGCGAGGAAGAAGAGGCAGATGTGGTTTAGCCAGACCTATTGGCTGAATTATAAAAATTTAAAACCAGTGCGAATATCCTGGCATAAAGGCTTAAATGTCATCGTAGGACCTAATGCATCGGGAAAGACTAACACGCTTGAGGCTTTGTCCATGCTTTGCGGTTGGGGTCAGGTTCAGCGGGGAAAGCTAAGGGATCTCGTAAATTGGGATAGTCGCGGCCAGGCAAAGCTTTATTCGCAATTTGATGGAGAAGAGAACATATCCGTAGTAGTCTCTATACAGGACAAACGAACAATATTGGTTGCAGGAAAACAATGCAGCGCTTCGACGTTAAGGCTTCATGTTCCCTGCCTATCCTTTTGGAGTGACGACGTTCGGTTGATAGAAGGATCTCCTGCGATCAGAAGGAATTTCTTAAATCACCTCTGTGCTACTATAGTTCCGCTGTATGCCAGGAGATTATATGACTACAGAAAGCTCCTGCGCCATAAAAATTATATCCTACGGGCGGGCAGATACGACGATGCTGTGATTAAAGCTATGGCGCCCGTAGCTGCGTGGCTTTGGTCTTACAGAAGAAGCATTGTGGACCTATTAAAGCTGGGACTTAAAGAGGTATCGTCCCATTTGGTCGAGTTCGACTTTGAGGTCGACATCGAAGAAGGAAACAAGGATTATTATGAAGACCCCTTAGAGGCTTTTTATGAATCCCTTGCCTTCTTTAAAAAAGAAGAAATTGCCCGAAAAGTTTCCTTGGTGGGACCCCATAGAGACGATTTGAGAATAACGGTAAAGGGAAGGCCTGCATTTCAGGCCTTAAGCAGAGGGCAGAGAAGAAAACTTGCCGTTGCTTTTATGATGGCATCGGCAAAGGTCGTAGAGTATAAGCTGAAAAGAAGTCCTATAATATTATTGGACGAGGTGACGGCCGAGCTGGATCAGGAAGGTAAAGAGCAGTTGATAAAGGCGCTTTTTGAGAGCAACTGGCAAGTTATAACTGCCACGGCCGATGAACAGTTAGGCTATATTGAGGATTTTCCGGCAAAGGTTTGGCATATATGTCGAGGAGGTTTATCCGCATAGATGATATATAAGGACGAAAGGAATTTCGATGTTATAGTGGTGGGAGCAGGGCATGCCGGATGTGAGGCCGCTTTAGTTTCGGCAAGGATGGGGGCGCGAACCCTGCTTCTTAATTTGTATCTGGATAATATTGCATTGATGCCTTGTAATCCCTCGATAGGCGGTCCGGCCAAAGGGCATATTACGAGAGAGATAGACGCCTTGGGCGGAGAACAGGCAAAGGCAGCCGATGCCTCTACCATTCATATCAGATGGCTGAATACTTCAAAAGGGCCTGCTGTCAGGGCGCTTAGGGTACAGTGCGATTTGTCGGATTACCATAAATACATGAGAAATACTTTGGAGACTACAATTAACCTTTATGTCCACCAAGCTCTGGTAACGGACCTTTGGGTCGAGAAGGGAAGGGTTAGAGGGGTAAAGACATGGTTGGGAGAGGAGTATTATTCTCCTTGCGTGATAATAACCACGGGTCCTTATACGAATGGCAGGGTATTTATAGGTTCGCACAGCTTCCCATCGGGGCCACTGGGCCAGATGGCCTCTTTAGAGTTATCAAACTCTTTAAAACGAATAGGTTTCATAACGGGAAGATTGAGAACTGATACCACACCAAGACTTCATGCTGATACTATTGATTTTACTTCTTTGACTAAACAGGATTCTGCAGATGAACCATTATGTTTCAGCCACTGGGGGATACCACGTATCTATAGCGGCTATTCCTGTTATTTGACGAGGTCGACGGGGAAGACGCATGAGATAATAAAGTCCTCTCTTACCCGTTCTCCACTGGCAAAGGGAGAGATAAACAGTCCCGGGCCCAGATACTGTCCTTCTATTGAAGATAAGGTCATGAGGTTTCCTGAGAAAGAATCTCATCCCATATTTTTAGAGCCCACCTGCCGTCATTCGAAGGAAATTTATATGCAAAACTTCTCCACAAGCTTGCCCTATGATGTGCAGGTGGAAATGGTAAGAAGCGTTCCAGGATGTGAGAGGGCACACATATTGAGACCGGGATACGCCATC
>DGDP01000144.1 GCA_002385485.1 Acetomicrobium sp. UBA3949
TAATAAAGATCTCTCCTGCGCCATCGAAGGATATGGAAACGCCGGAAGTTATATGCATCTTTTATTGGAAAAGATGGGAATAAAAGTTATCGCTGTATCGGATACCAGAGGTGGAATTTATAATCCAAAGGGCTTGCCTGCCAGCGAGCTAAAGGAACATAAAATGAAAAACAGGACGGTTGCCAATTTTCCAGAGGGCGAGAATATAACAGACAGAGAATTATTGTCTAGTAATGCGGATATCCTAATCCCCGCCGCCTTGGAAGGGATGATAAACGAGACAAACGTAAGCGATATAAAGGCCAAAATTATTTTAGAATTGGCAAACGGCCCTGTTACTCCGCAGGCGGAGAAAATACTTTCCGATAATGGAGTCTTAATAATTCCCGATGTTTTGGCAAATTCCGGCGGAGTGATCGTTAGCTACTTCGAGTGGGTCCAGGGAAGATCAGGGGAATATTGGGACGAATCGACCGTGGATAAAAAACTTTACAACAGGATAACCGAGGCATTCCGGGAGATATGGGAAATTAAAGGCAGGAAAAGAATAAAAATGCGCGAAGCTGCATACGTAACAGCAATAGGAAGAATATCACAAGCAATGCGCATACGCGGAATTTGGCCATAAACTATAATTACATGCAGAGCAACTATACATCTACGAGCCTGCCTCTGTTGCGTTAAATTCCATCATTAGGCAGGCTCGTTAAAGTTGTGCTCAGAGGTTATCTAATTACCCGATAAGTTTCTAAATGTATCCTTCAGCGCCCCCTCCGACGGAACTTTACCTGCAATAACAACCTTCCCGTCAACAGCTAAGGCAGGGGTAGTCATTACTCCAAAAGATATTATTTTATTAATATCTGTAACCTTTTCGACTTCATATTCTAGACCGAGTTCTCGCGCAACTTTTTCAGCCATATCCGCAAGTTTCTTACACTTAGGGCACCCCGTGCCAAGAACTTGTATCTTCAACTCAAGATCAACTCCTTTGTTCATGAGATATGTGGCAATTATATCACACATAATGGCTTTTCAGAAACGTCCTTGTTTCAAGACAATTTTCGAGGGATAATTTTATAGAATGCAATAACAATTATTAAGGGAGGGACAGAATTGTTTGCAATAAAGGATTTTTTGCGAACGGAAGTGGTGCCTGCGCTTGGTTGTACCGAGCCCGGCGCTGTAGCGCTGGCCACAGCCCGGGCAAGAAAAGAAATAGGCTCCGAGGAAATCAAAAGAATAGAAGTCGATGTCAGCCCTAATATTTACAAGAATGGTTATGCAGTAGGCATTCCGGGTGTCAAGGATTTAAAGGGAAATGCCGTAGCAGCAGCGCTAGGGGCTATTTGCGGCAAATCGGAGTATGGCCTGGAAGCGTTAAAATGTTGCGATATAAGCGACATCAAAAAAGCTATGCAACTTGTCAAAGCAGGCCTCGTTACCGTATCTCCAAATTTTTCAAAAAGCGGAGTATATGTAAAAGTTACGATAATAACCGACAAACGTACATGTTCTTGTTTTATTGAGGATAGGCATGATAACATTACAAAGATTATGATGGATGGGAAACTTATACTTTCAAAACGCAAAAGACTCCCCGTAATCCAAAATTCGGAAAAAGCAAGCATATTTGATGCTATTAAAAATATGACATTCAATGAATTGACTTCTCTATTAAACGACATAGATGATGAAGATATAAAGTATATTTACGAAGGAATAAAAATGAATATGGCTGTCGCGCATATAGGTCTAGACCCCGACAACGACTATGGTCTTGGAGTAGGAAAAACTATTTTCAAGATGATCAAATCCGACGATTTTTCCGCCCTTCCGCTAAAAATCAAAGCTTACGCCGCAGCTGCCGCAGACGCAAGAATGGCAGGAATTTCTAAACCGGTAATGAGCAGCGCCGGAAGCGGAAATCACGGTATAACAGCGATTCTTCCGGTTTACCTGGTGGCAGATTTTTATAAAAAAACAATGGAAGAAACTGCTAAAGCCGTGGCCTTGAGCCATCTCACTACAAGTTTCTTAAAAAGCAGAACTGGGAGGCTAAGTCCGATCTGCGGATGCACCGTTGCCGCAGGCGCCGGAGCCGCAGCCGGAATTACATACCTTCTTTCTCAAGATATGACTAAAGTGGAGGATGCAATTGAAATTCACGTCAGCAACTTAATTGGCATGATATGTGACGGTGCCAAAGACACCTGTGCCCTTAAGGTAGGTACCGGTGCCTATGAAGCCTATACTGCAGCGATGATTGCCTTAGAAAAAAACGGACACGATATCCCGAGGGGCATCATAGGAGAGACTCTCGAAGAAACTGTAGACAATATGGCCGAATTGAGCAATAAGGGAATGAAGAATGTGGACACTATAATAATCAGCCTACTTCAGAATAACATTTCATAGCAATTCCTTATTTGATAACTTCACACCGAACAAAATAAAGTATAAACACGAGTCCAATAGGCGTGAGAGCTTACATGAACTCGTGTTTATATTTGTTATTTTATAGAATCAATTTGTTGCCCGGCTTGCCTCCTTTGGTTATTTTATCCAGTTCGGATAATATTGCCGGAGATGCTACATCCAGGCGTGGTTTCTTGTTTTCCTGAGAGGCTAGCTCACGAAGTTTTTGCTCGTATTCCTCCATGCTCTTTTTAATCGTATCGGCGTCTCCCTTGAGCCATAGAAGGATATTTTCCGCTATGGCCTTTACCTCTTCATCAGTCAGATCGTTTTGCGTAGCACCAATTGCCTTCATGAGCTTTCCCTGCTCTCTGACCGCATCTACGATGTCGTCATCGGTTATAATACCCTTTTTATAAAGGGCTCGACCCAATACATCGAACTTGGTCTTCATGCTCTCTTCGGACATGGCCACGCTGTCTATACGAGCCATCATCAAAGAAAGCATATCTTCCAATGTCATTTGCATTGATCTGGGTTGCATTATATATTCCCCCCTGTGGTAGATTAATTTCTAATATTTCCGTTCTTGCCTACGCGTCAAGCACGTGTATTTTAACAGAAACAGAATGAATTATAAATGGAAGTTTAATAAAAAAGGGACCTCAACGGGTCCCTTTTTTTGAGGAGGAGATAGGGTTTGGATACGGTATTTGGCTTTGTCTTCCATTGCCGCACCCAGCAAATGAGAGTTTAATCACCTGTAGCTGTTTTGTCAACTTGAAAATTATATTCTATATTTTTCCATTATTTATAATTTTCGGAATATTTTTTGAGATAATACGGTATTTTTATGCTAAGGCAATCACTTCCATCTCAAGTAGAGCCTTTTCCTTTGGCAGTTTGCTCACTTCGACGAGAGATCTGGCAGGTCTATTATCGCCAAAAAATTCTGAATACACCTTGTTAATGGCCTGAAAATTGGCAATATCGGTTACAAAAACTGTGGTTTTTACGACTTTTGATATATCTGACCCGGCACTTTCCAGAATTGCCTCAATGTTTTGCAACACCCTGACTGTCTGCTCCTCTGCAGAACCTTCTACAATCAAGCCGCTTTCCGGGTCTAGAGGGAGTTGCCCCGAAACGAAGACAAATCCGTTTGCTTTTACCGCAAGCGAATAGGGCCCAACTGCTTTAGGTGCTTTATCACTATGAATATATTGCATTTACATCGCCTCCCTAAGACAGATAATCCATATGGTTAAATCATATTACCACAACTCATAAACCCCTTTAAAGTACTTATTTCGCCAGCGTCTACGACCACCTATTTTTGAAAGCTTTTACCGAAAATGATAAAAATGATATATTTTAAGAGGCCCAAGACATTAGCAATAAAAATCCAGCGGATTTAGAAAATAAAACAATCTGAAGGAGGTGTCAAAGGTGGGAAGAGTTATCGCCGAGATAGTCGTGGTTCCCTTAGGCACAAACAGTCCTAGTGTAAGCTCTTATGTAGCTGAGGCGGAAAGAACCTTGAGAAAATTCAATCTGAAAGTCAGGTTGACGCCGATGAGCACTGTCTTGGAAGGTGAACTAGATGAGGTGCTCAATGCCGCTAAAGCAGCCCACAATTGTTTATTCGAAAAAGGAGTGTCAAGAGTTTCAACTAGTCTTAAAATTGATGAAAGAAGAGATAAAGAATTAACAATGGACGGCAAAGTTAAAGCCGTCGAGGAAAAGCTTTAGCTTCCCGCTAAATATTTCAAATGCCCCCCAAGCTGGCGGGGCATTTGAAATATGCCTAACTTATAACTATTGCTTTTTAGAGTTCTTGGTATAATTGCCTAAAAAATCAACTTCCGCCTGCGGAGCATATTTTTTGATTATTTCTTCAAGCAAAGGTTCATCGGAACGCTTAAACAATAACTTCCATCCCGTGATTCCTCTTTCAAAAAAGACCATCACCATATCGCCCTTGTAGGCAAAAGTAGCTGCTTTTACATCTTTCCATGGAAGAAATTCTTTGGATATTCCCAGTATTCCATATACTTCTTTTGTTATTCCGTCAGATGAAATGTAGATTTTCTTTTTATACATAATACCGTAAAAGGAAACGATGATTAATATTATCTTATAAAAAGAAAAATCTAATACTGCCGAAAAAATGCAATAACACCCGAAAATAAATAAAATGAATTTCATCCAAATGGGAGTAGAATAGCTTGATCGTGATTCGATGATGGTCTCCATCGGTCATACCTCCGTCGACAATTCTACTATACGTTTACGATATCCTCATCCGTATCCTTGCGCCAGAATATCGATTTGCCCATAGCTGTTAAAGCAATGGCCACGATCGGGTTAAGGTAATTAAAAAAAGCGTAGGGCAAATACTGAATCGTGGGAACTCCTAAGACGCTTGTATGATAAGCTCCGCATGTATTCCATGGAACTAAAACCGATGTCAATGTGCCGCTATCTTCCAAACTTCTGGAAAGCATTCTAGGGTGAAGCCTTTTTCATCGAAGGCAGGCTTAAACATTCTGCCAGGGAGCACTATTGCAACATACTGATCCCCCAAGAAAATATTGGAAACTATACAAGAAATTATTACCGATGTAACCAGTCCTGTAACGCTTTTCACATGGCGCAAAAGGGCCTGCAGCAATACTTCCAATATTCCGCAACGCTCCATGACACCACCGAAGGAAAGTGCGCATAATATCAAGGAAACAGTCCACATCATGGAATCGAGCCCGCCGCGTTCGAGCAAATCGCTGAGCATCCCTCCCACTTCTTGAGCAAGTTCGGGAGCGACATCGCTGACCCCCTGCGCAGCGAGGATGCCCGCTACAGCATCGAGACTCTCCGCCCCTGCAACTTCCGCGCTAAAAGCAGGGCTGTAACCGTAATGAATTGCAGTGACCATAGTTCCCAGTCCGCTGCCTTGAAGAAGTATCATTATGCCGCCCAGTACTACACCTGCAAATAAACTTGGTATTGCAGGAAACCTTAAAGCTGCCAGCAAAACTACCACTATAGGGGGAATAAGGCCCATAACGCTTATGTTAAATTCTGCAGCTAGCAGCTTTTGAAAAGCAACTATCCTCGTCACGTCCAAAGTCCCACCTGCAAACCTGAGGCCCAATACTACGGTAATAATGGCAACTATTACGTAGGTTGGCAAAGTTGTGGAGACCATCGCCCTTATGTGACTAAAAAGGGTCGTCCCCGAAACTGCGGGAGCCAGATTTGTAGTGTCAGAAAGAGGCGACATCTTATCGCCAAAGTATGCCCCGGAAATAACTACGCCGGCCGCCAGCGGCATTGGAACCCCCAACCCCGCGGCAATACCTATCAAGGCCAAACCTACAGTGCCTGAGGTACCCCACGAGGTGCCCGTCGCCAATGAAACAATAGAACAGATTAACAAAGTTGCAAGCAAAAATATGCTGGGTGAAAGGATGCTCAAACCATAATATATGAGCGTCGGCACGATGCCACCCTGTATCCATGAGCCAATTATCATTCCCACTATCATTAATATCAAAACAGCCTGAAGCCCGGCAAGGATACCGCGAAACATGCCCTCTTCCATATCTTTCCATTGAAAATGCAACAAATAACGGCCCATCAAACACACAAAGGCAGCAGAGAACACCAGTGGAATATGCACATCTACGCCCAAAACCAAAACACCGGTTCCAATGCAGACAGCAGCTACGCAAACAGCCAGAACAGCTTCAAAAAGAGTGGGCTTTCTCGTCGAACTTCCATTTTCGCTCATTCTCATTTCTACCTCCTCTCATATTTTAATGATTGCCATGAAAATGACATCGCATGGGTTATATGTCCTCTTCACCTCCCCTCCTATCGACTGCACTGCTTGTATAATTGTCGAACACACATACAGCTGTGCGTCTCATTTATGATATATTTTATCATGCAGACATAGGAACGACATATATTATATAACCACTTAAACTTTCTATATCAGGACTACTTAACGCGTTTTCTGAAACTTCGCCAAGTATCAGCAGACATTAAAATTATTCTTTCCCATTAGATGTCGGACGTTGATAAGGCATGGGAACATATTGAACGGAGGGGCGTCTCTGTCCGGCTTGAGGATATAGATGCATCAAAGATGCTACCTCCTCGGGAATTCCACTCGTTACATTGAGGCCCAATCGTTTTGCTTCCTCATACATAATGGGATAATCATGGGTCCACCTGCCATCGGTTAATACAGTGGAGAGTTCTTCTGCCTTTTCCTCAGGAACGTCGTTGCTTATCAAGAGGTCATATACAAAGCGCCGCGTTTGTGTAATGGCCTTTTTTGACATATCAGCCAATATGATAGTATTGTCATCTACTTCTGAAATTGGTTTCTGTTCAAGGACCTTTAGAATGGAAACAGCTGCGTATTGGCCTATTTGAGGATCTACCGGGCCCAAAACTGCATTTTCATCCACCACTATTTCGTCCGCAGCAAGGGCAATTAGCGTTCCGCCAGACATAGCATAATGGGGAACGAACACGGTAACCTTGGCATCATGTTTAGACAATGCTTTTGCAATTTGTTCGGCTGCCAAGAGAACGCCTCCGGGCGTGTGAATTATTAAGTCTATCGGCATATCTTTAGGGGTTAATTTTATTGCCCTAAGCACTTCCTCGGAATCCTCGATGCTAATGAAATTTCTTGCGAACATTCCCAAAAAACCGATGGATTCCTGTCTGTGGATTAGTGTAATGACTCGACTTCTGCGTTTATGCTCTATTTTCTTGATCTGTCCTTGTCGGATCCGTTCGAGGTTCCATTGCCTGAAGGAGGGAAGCACCAACAAAAAAAGAAAGAGCAACAAAAAAATATCGAAACCGTACATCATAATTACACCACCTTAACATAAAATATAATTATCGGATGAACTGAAAGAACTTTCAGCTTTCATGATTATAATAGCAAAAGGCCACGGAAAAGTAACTATCCGCGGCCTTAAATTATATTTCACACTTTTAGCGCGTATTAAGATTGTGCAGATTCCTTGGAGACAGCTTTCTTTTTATTGCTGTTCTTCCCCTTTGCCACAGGAATAAAAGTTATATTGTCTTCCGAGACGTCGACTTTGATTACGCTTTCCGGTTTTATTTTTCCTTCAAGCAAGATGTCAGCCAGCCTGTCTTCGATATATCGCTGTATGGTCCTTCGCAGGGGTCGCGCGCCAAATTTGGGCTCATACCCCTTTTTCAACAAAAACCCCTTTGCAGCCTCGCTAACTTCGATGAATATACCCTTTTCTGCCAGTCTTTCAGCTACGTCATCGATCATGATATCTACAATCTGAAGAAGTTCCTTTTCGCCTAAAGGCTTAAAGACCACTATTTCGTCTATTCTGTTTATAAACTCCGGTCTAAAGGTCCTTCTTACCGCATCCAATATATTTTTCTTTGCGGCCTCGAAATCGATCTGATCTTCCGATTCGGCAGCAAACCCAATGGCCGGACCTTTCATCAAATCCTGCGCTCCGAGATTACTCGTCATAATGATCACCGTGTTTTTGAAATCGACAACACGACCCTGTCCATCGGTTAACCTTCCATCCTCAAGGATTTGCAAAAGTATATTAAACACATCGGGATGGGCCTTTTCTATCTCGTCGAAAAGAACCACGGCATAGGGACGCCTTCTGACAGCCTCGGTTAATTTGCCTCCTTCTTCATATCCCACATAGCCGGGAGGTGAACCTATTAGTTTGGAAACCTCATGGCGTTCCATAAATTCGCTCATGTCGAGACGGATCATGGAATTTTCGTCGCCGAACATAAATTCCGCCAAGGCTTTGCTCAGCTCAGTTTTACCAACGCCAGTAGGGCCTAAAAACAGGAAACTCCCTATAGGTCGCCGGGGGTCCTTCAAGCCGCTTCTGGCCCTCCTGATCGCTTTAGCTACTATGGATACAGCTTCCTCTTGATCAATAATGCGTTTATGAATTTCTTCTTCCATGCGAAGCAGCCGTTGGCTTTCTTCTTCCGTCATTTGCGTGACGGGAATGCCTGTCCATTCTGAAACCACCAATGCGATGTCTTCCTCGTCGACTATTGGTTCTTCTTGCGACTTCTTAGCTTGCCATTCCTTCCGTTTTTCTTCCAGCTCCTCTGATAACTTTCTTTCTTCGTCCCTTAAGGCGGCGGCTTTTTCAAATTCTTGAGACGCTACTGCTGCTTCCTTTTCCTTTCTCACCGTCTCGAGCTTCTTTTCCAGCTCCTTTATAAACTCCGGCGGATTCATAGTAGAAAGTCGCACCCTCGCGCCAGCTTCGTCGATAAGATCGATAGCCTTGTCAGGCAAATATCTGTCGCTTATGTAACGAGCAGAAAGCCTTGCTGCTGTCTCCAAAGCTTTATCCGTTATTTTGACCCGATGATGCGCCTCATATTTATCTCTCAAACCCTTTAAGATCCCTATGGTGTCTTCTATATTGGGCTCACCCACAAAAACAGGTTGAAATCTCCTCTCTAAAGCTGAATCTTTTTCGATGTATTTTCTGTATTCGTCCAAAGTCGTAGCCCCAATTACTTGAAATTCTCCCTTGGCAAGACTTGGCTTTAAGATATTGGCAGCGTCGACGGCTCCTTCTGCTCCGCCTGCACCAACTAGGGTGTGAATTTCATCGATGAAGACGATCACGTCTTTGGAGTCGCGAACCTCCTTGACCAGTTTTCTCATGCGCTCCTCGAATTCACCTCTGTACTTGGTTCCCGCTACCAAATTGCCAATATTGAGTTGGACTATTCTTTTGTTTTTAAGAACTTCCGGGACCTCACCTGTAGCTATTCTCTGAGCCAATCCTTCGACAATTGCAGTCTTTCCTACGCCTGGATCACCAATGAGGCAGGGGTTGTTTTTAGTCCTGCGCGACAAAATTTGAATTACCCGCTGTATCTCGCGCTCACGACCGATAACGGGATCGAGTTCGCCTTGACGAGCCATCTCAACTAAATCGATGCCTAATTGGTCGAGAGTCGGAGTCTTGGTATGAGATTTCTTCCTTGACAAACCTTGGCTTTGGCTCATTTGGTCTACCTCCCCTCCGGAGAGATATCGAACAACTTCCTGATACACCTTTTGCATATCCAACCCCATGCTGGTAAGAACCTGAGCTGCAATTCCCTCCCCCTCGGCCAACAATCCCAGGAGGATATGTTCTGTTCCAACGTAGTTGACACCCATATTTCGAGCTTCCCTCATAGCCAAGTCCAGAACTCGCTTGGCCCTGGGACTTAAAGGCAAATCTATCGGTTTGTCCTTTGCTTGTCCTTTGCCAACCAATTGTTCAACCCTCTTGCGAACTTCATCTAAATCTATGCCTAAGGACATCAGCACATGCGCTGCTACTCCATCGCCTTCGGCCAATAAGCCCAGCAATATATGTTCCGTACCTATTACATCGTGACCCAACCTCAGTGCTTCTCTATGAGCTAATTGGACCACCCTTCTTGCTCGCTCCGTAAAAAATTGCCACATTCTACATCACCCCTCTTATCCTTACTTAGGCTCTATGCTTTTAAGACGTTCCCGCAAAAAGGCTGCTCTGTACACATCCCTCTCATCTGGCGTCAGTTCCTTGCCCGCGTACAACTGAACATGGTTCGGTTGTACGCCAAGAACAAGATTATTCCAATCCTCCACGGAAAGTTTAGGAGTTATTTCCATGTCACTGCCCATCTTGATTAGCGAAATCAGTTCAAGGGCTTCTCTCGTGCTGATGTTTCTGCAATATCTCATTACGCCAAATGCCCTCCAAACCCTGTCGTCTAAGGAACTGCCTAATTTACGCTTCATCACCGCTCTGGCGCGTTCTTCCTCCGTAACAATTTGTCGTACAGCAGAAGCTACCTTATCAATCAGCTCTTCCTCGCCGAGGCCCAAGGTAATTTGATTTGAGATTTGATATAATGAGCCCAGCACATCGCTTCCTTCCCCATAGGTTCCCCTCACTGTAAGGCCAATGCGATTACATTCATTTATCAAAGTAGCGATTTGCTTTGACATCTCAAGCGCCGGTATATGAACCATTACCGAGGCACGCATTCCAGTTCCGACGTTCGTCGGGCATGCCGTCAGATAGCCGAAATCAGAATCGAAGGCATAATCCAACTTTTCAAACGTCATTTCGACCTTTTTTGCTATTCTCCACACCTCGTTAAGCTCAAGACCTGCCAAAATAACCTGAATCCTAAGATGATCTTCCTCATTGACCATTATCGATATGACACCTTTTGAATCCACTACTACTACTCTGCCAGGTCCGTCGCCTGCGAAGGGAGGACTAATAAGGTGTTTCTCTACCAACACCCACCTGGACAAGGAATCCAGGGCGTCCATTTCTACAACATCGCTATCTTTTAAAAGGTCCGAATCTGATATCACTTGTTTAACTTTATCAACAATGGCATATAATTTTTCATGATCACATCGATGGGTAAAAGGAAAATCACTTAAATTTCGCGCTAATCTTATTCTGCTGGAAACAGCTATATTAGAATTGCTTCCTTTCCCCTTTACCCACTCTATTGGATGTGCTAACAAGTTATGCTTTGCCATCGCTACCATCACCTTTCGATGTTAATTCGCGGATACGATCGCGAATTTTCGCCGCACGTTCGTACTCCTCTTTTTCTACCGCTTCTTTAAGCTCCTTTTTTAATTTTTCCAGTTCGTCTCCTGTAGCATCTTTTTCTATGTAACTCAACTCAGGCTTACTCCCCCTATGACGATCAGCTCCATGAATTTTTCGAAGCAAGGGCTTAATATAATCTCGGAAAGACTCGTAGCATTTTGGACATCCAAACTTGCCGGTTTTTTGAAAAGTCGAATAATCCAACCCGCAGCCTTGGCATTTAATCTCAGTTCTCACGGGCCTGCGCAATTCTTTGGCAGCGAAGGGTTCGAAGAGGGAACCCAAGAGATTTTCCCATGACAAATCAAAATTAAAATGAGGGAATAAATCGATACCCTCCAGACCCATAGTCTCTGCGCATTCTCTGCATAGATGATATTCCTTTACCTCACCGTTTATAATTTGCTTGATATGCACCTCTGCTTCCCGTTCCTGACATCGTTCGCACATCATTGTAAATTCCCCCTATATAATGGCCAGGCTTTTGAGCACCCGTCTAACCAGTTCAGTATTAATTTCATCTCTGCGATAGGCGGGTAGATCGAAAAAGGATACCAACACTTCATCGACAAATCTCAAGATAACTTCTAACATGGTGCGTTCCCTCAGCGTCAACAGTTCACGCTCTTCCAAATTTTTCAAAAGACGCCTTGTTTCCTGCGGTGTCATTACTCTATCAACTATCTCTTCAATGTGATTGAGTCTGTCCTCCACGCCGGAAAGACATACCCGTATAATTCTAATGTAACCATTTCCTCCCCTTTGACTCTCTACGATAAAACCTCTTTCAGGCGTAAATCTGCTTTGCAATACATAGTTTATTTGGCTTGGCACACAACCGAAAACATTTGCCAACTCCTTGCGTCGCAATATGATCTCATCCGCCGAATTAGCCTCAAGCAGGCTTCGTATGTATTTTTCTATCTTTTCAGTGAGGCTTTCCATATCCATGCACCCCCATCCTGCCTATGGCATTAGTGCGACCATGCTCATTATATGCATGAAGGTCAAAATATGTCAAGAATATTCTTAGGGATACAAAACATTTTTAGGGGAATTAAAGTGAGGAAATCTCGGTCGTTACAAGAATAGCATCTTGACTCCTACAAGACAAATTACAATACCGCCAAAAACACAAGCCCATCGGCCCAAAAGAAAGCCCAGAGCTCTGCCGAAGTATACTCCCAATAAACACATGCATAAAGTAACAAAACCAACAACAGAGGAAAAGAACATGATGGAAATATTCGCCACTGCAATACCAATTCCAACGGACAATGCATCGATCGAAGTGGCAATCGCAAGAAATAACAATGCCAGCCCCTTAGTAATGTCCCTAGGACTGCATTGTTCTTCCCTTTTTGAATCCTTAAGCATTTTAAGGCCGATACAAATAAGAACAACCGAAGCTATCCATTCGTCATAGGGAGAAAACTTGCGCAAAATATAGTAACCCAGAAAATATCCAAAGATGGCATAATAAACTGAAAAATACCGAACACACTCCCCATTCGTAGGGCAACCGTAAGATGACTATCCTTTCGGCAAGCTCCAACACTCAAGCATACCGAAAATGCATCCATCAATAAAGATAGGCCAATTAGTATAATGTAAACAATAGGCAAATGTGCGAAACTCCCTTCTCAATCTTTTAAATACCTTTCAACAGCAGATGGTCATTATACTCCTTTCGAATTATATAACCATGCGCTCCAAAACCTTAAGTGGCTCTTTCGCCAACTTTATGCTCGGTCCCTGCCAATAATCTTCTGATATTTGCATGATGTCTAACTATCGTAAGGAACGCCAAAAAGGACGAGGCCACGATATAAGAAACATCGGCGCCAAACAACTTCAACCATATCGGCGTTGAAGCAAGGGATATCATAGATGCTAAAGAAACGTAACGACTCACCCTCATCACGCAATACCACACAACCCCGCCAAGGATCGAAGCGAGGGGGTAAAACATAAATATAACGCCGAAGGAAGTTGCCACTCCCTTTCCGCCTTTAAATTTCAACCACACAGGAAAATTGTGTCCCAAAACAGCTACTACTCCTAAAAGAGACAGCAATTGCGGAGAAGATACCCCCAAGACCCTTGCAATTAGTAAGGCCAATCCGCCTTTTGTTATGTCGAAGATACCCACAGCGATTGCCCATTTTTTACCCATTACTCTCCCGACATTTGTAGCTCCTATATTGCCTGAACCATACTTCCTGATGTCATCGCCCTTTACTAGTTTAACAACCAAATATCCCATAGGAGCTGATCCCAGCAAATAGGCCAATAGTATCAGAAACACCGACACCTGACATCACTCCTTCTCTTTGCGCAATATTAGAGCATCCGCAACTAACACTCCTTTTCCTTCGTCTAATACAAAAACCGGATTTGCATCCAATTCCTTTAGCTCACTTTCTATACATGCCATTCTCGATATTAAACTAACTGCTTTTGCCAAAGCGTTTATGTCCTTTCGTTTTTGACCACGTGCTCCTGCAAGCAGGGGGTAACCTTTAAGTTCCTCTATCATTTCCATAGCGGTATTCTCATCGATGGGGGCATGTCGCAACGAAACATCTCTCAGCACTTCGACATATATTCCTCCCAAACCGACGGCGACAATCGGGCCAAAAATCGGGTCTCTTTTGACACCTATCATACATTCCAAACCGCTACCGACCATTTCTTGAACTAATACTCCCTCTATGTTGGCTTCAGCGTTAAATTTCCTGGCCTTTTCCAATATTCTGCCGTAGGCATTGCGAATTTGTTCTTCATTTTGCAAGTTTAGGGCAATTACTCCAGCCTCAGTTTTGTGAAGAATTTGAGGAGACATAACCTTTAAAGCCACGGGATACCCAATCTCTTCGCTTGCTTCTATGGCCTCTTCCAAGGAAAAGCAAAGCCTCTCATTTGTCACCGGAACGCCCCAATGCTCCAACAATTTCTTTGAGTCATATTCCGTCATCATTAATGGAAGTTTGGACAAAAATGGTTCTCCCCTGACCTCTATATCCTTCGTAGGTTTCAACATAACTTCATGCCAGTTGGCAAGTGCACTCAGTGCAAAAGCACTTCTGCGCAAACTTTGAAATAACGGTACACCTGCAGCCTTAAGCTGTTTCAAAAAAACTTCCCCATGTTTACGGTCAATCAGCCAGGTACAATTGATAGGTTTTTTGGTCCCTTGACTCGCAGCTATGAGGTCCTGGACCATCTGTTCGCCCGATTTACCGGTAATCATGGATATAATGACGGTGACCATGTCTATGTCAGGACATTCGAGCACCGCATCCAAACAGCCAGGGAAACCTTTGGGGTCATTTATCACCTGCGCAGTCATGTCTATAGGGTTTGAGCTGGAGCCGAAGGGGGGTATATAGGGTTTTATCTTCTCTTGCGTGTTTTCATCCAAAACCGGCACATTCAGGCCATAGTCGTCCAACAAATCCGTCATGATTATACCTGCTCCTCCGGAAGTAGTTAACACCGCTACCTTTTTGCCTGTAGCTCTTTTGGGAGAAGAAAATATCGTTCCCAGATCGATGATATCTTCTACGTCAGAAATGCTTATAACACCATATTGCTTAAATACGGCATCCCAAACTTCCCTATCACCCGTAAGAGCAGCTGTGTGACTTTTCGCTGCCTCTTTAGCCACATCGCTCTTACCGACTTTCAGTACTGCAATTGGAATTTCCCTCTTTTTGGCTTGTTGCACTAAATCCAGGAACTTTGAGCCGTCTTTCAAACCTTCCATGTAAAGGATAAGAAGTTTCACTTCTCTGTCCTCAATAATGAACCGCCCAAAATCAACTACATCTAAATCTACTTGATTGCCAGTAGTTACTACATAGCGAAACTTTACACCACTGTCGGCACCTAGGGCAAAAGAGGCAAATCCAAAAGCTCCACTTTGCGAGACGTAAGCAATATGTCCAGGTTCCAGGGGTTCTGCGTCTAGTGAAGCAGAAAAACTCAGAGGAACACCGTCGACAAAATTTACCAAACCTTGACAATTCGGACCTACCAAACGGATATTCCATTTATTTGCTATATAAATTATTTTATCCTGAAGTTGAGTGTCGTCAGCTTCAGCAAACCCCGAAGAAAATATGACAGCGAAGGGAACGTTTTTCTCTCCGCATTGTTCCAAAATATCGGGCACAAGGGCAGCTCTTACTCCAATAATGACAACATCCGGAGACGCCGGAAGGGATCTAATATCTGGATAACATTTGAATCCATGAAGTGAATCGTATTTAGGATTCACAGGAAAAATATCCCCTCTATAATTGTATCGGTTCAGCAATTTTAAAGGTCGACCTGATATGCTATCCATGTTAGATGATGCGCCAACTATGGCAATTTTTTTAGGCTTAAAAAGGCGGTTTAGGTCCACAAACGATGACATTTCATCCCCTCCTAACAATATCGGATATGTAAATATATTATCATATCTCCTTTATTAACAGATTCAGGAGAGGAAACTTATTGCCCACAAATTGCGAAACTCACTTCTCATTAACGCTATCAAAAAAAAAGAAGGAGCCTGTTGTGGCTCCTTCTTTTTTTGATCTATGGTGCCGAGGGGGGGATTTGAACCCCCACGGGAAACCCCACACGCCCCTCAAACGTGCGTGTCTACCTAGTCCACCACCTCGGCGCTGCAATAGCATTATACGCAACATATTTTTATTCGTCAAGACTGGTT
>DGDP01000090.1 GCA_002385485.1 Acetomicrobium sp. UBA3949
AGAGAGATCTTTCCTATCTCTCTCAAATACATCCTCACTGGGTCGGATATGGAAACACTTTCTATGTCCGAAAGTTCTTCCAGACTCACCTGAGGGAGAAGTTCGCCCTGCCTGATTTCTTGAAGTTTATCTTCTTCTTTGACATCTATTCCCAATTCCAAGAGATTGGAGTAAACATTGTCCATTATATCAGCCTCACTAAGGGCTTCCTGGGGCAAATATTTTTCAAGATCATCATATGTGATAAAGCCCTTTTGTCGCCCCTCCTGCAACAGTTCGCGGATATTTTCTATCAATTCTGCCATTTCGTGACTTTCCACGTCTTCTAATTCCTGTGACTCCTGATCCACGATGTTCTCGTTACACTCCTTTTGTCTGTCTTCACCTTCCAATTTTACCGACTTTTCAATATCTTTATCTTTATCTTTTTTGCTATTGTCTTTCCTGCTCATCTGTCCTCCTTTCCCCCCTTCAACAAGGAAGCTATCTTTCGCATTTCCTTTATTTCATCGTAATTGGCTTCTCCTTTGAGCATCTTCGAATAAAGCTCGTCATATCTAAATTTAATCGATCTCAATCTCAGTTCGCTTACAATTACATCCCAGGGGCTTATTCCCTCCTCGAATTGTTCACAAAAGGCGTTACCTAGGGCTAACGTTTGCAAGGGAAAGAGGTCCCCTGAATTCAACCATCGTTTCTCCAATACTTCCGTAGATTCGCCGTTAATTAAGGCCGCAACCAGCGTTTTTATCCTTTCGTCTGAAATTAGAGGGTATACCTCCTCCTCCCTCAAATGATGTCTTTTTTCTGGATCGTTCCATAGAAGAGCAAAAAGAGCCGCTTCTTTTGCATCGACCGCCAAGCTTTTTTCATCCTGTTTCTTGCTTTCATTTATATATACGCGAGGTTTGGCCGATTTCCCTTTTTTTTCGTCTTCAGCCCTGGTTTTATTTGCCCCAAAGTTCAACAGCATATTCTCCAAGGCATGCCTGGGAACCTCCAAGGCAGCAGCTATTTGGGGCATAAAGGGGGCAAGGTCGGGCAATGAAATCCCGGAGAAAGATTCTAGCAATTCCTCTACAGTTTTTTTTCGCAGAGAGAGATCTTTTAATGCTCTCTCTCTTATTTTTAAATGATAAAGAGGAAGATGGAGGCTTTGAGTTAAAAGGTCCTTGAAAGCCCTCTCCCCCTCCTTCGATAAAAACTCATCCGGATCGACACCATGGGGCAAGACAACTACTTTTACCTGCAAACCCGAAGCCTGCAACAGATACATCCCCCGTATTGCGGCCTCTTGACCGGCCGTATCGGCATCGTAGCAAACGTAACAAACATCGGCAAATCTGCTTATCAAATTTGCCTGTTCCTCGGTCAACGCCGTCCCCAGAGACGCCACGGATTCGCCAAACCCCGATATGTGCAGTCTGATTGCATCCATGTAGCCTTCGACCAAAATCGCCCGCCCTTTCTCACGCATGGCATCCTTCGCGACATTAAGCAGATATAGGCATCGTCCCTTATGAAACAGGGGGCTTTCCGGCGTATTGATATATTTGGCGCCCTCACCCGCTATGGAACGTCCTCCAAAGCCAATTAATCGACCCATTACATCCCTAATGGGGAAGATTATTCTACCTCTGAAACGATCGTACAAACCCCGTTGACCTTCGATAACCAAACCGCATTCGATCGCAGCTTTTGAAGGAATGCCGGCCTTATTGAGCAGGCGCCACAAATAATCCCATGAAGGAGGCGCCCATCCTATCTCGAAGCGGGACCACCACTTCTCCGGTAGCCTCCTCTGAATTAGATACTTTCTGGCAACTTCTCCTCCCGCGCTTTCCAGGCTGTCACGGTATATCTTAAGTGCTTTCTCCATGACTTCGCTTAGGTTCCACTCGTTGCGCCTGGTTTCATTGCTATCGATTTTGATTCCAACCCTGTTGGCAAGCAATTCAATGGCATCGGGAAAGCTCAGCCCCTCGATCTCCATTACAAAAGATATGACATCACCGCCTTTGCCGCAGCCGAAACAATGAAAGAACTGCCTGTCGGGCATAACGTAAAAAGACGGCGTTTTCTCACTGTGGAATGGACAGAGAGCTCTATACCCTTTTCCTACTTTTTTTAATTGAACATAATCGCCTACAATGTCCAATATGTCGAGCCTTTTTTTTATCTCTTCTATTTGAAATTTATCCAAACCAACCCCTCCAAAGCCAAAAAGGGAGGGAACAACATCTGCCCTCCCTAAAATTTCCGATAAAACTAGGTTTTATCAACGGCGAATATTTAAGCGGCAGTTACATCAGCAGTGGGGCCATGACGAGAGCGATGATGGACATCAACTTGATCAATATGTTAAGGCTTGGACCGGCTGTATCCTTAAAGGGATCTCCCACAGTATCGCCGACCACGGCTGCCGCATGGGGAGGTGTACCCTTGCCGCCCAGATTGCCCTCTTCGATATACTTCTTAGCGTTATCCCAGGCTCCGCCGGCATTGGACATGAAAATAGCCAGCATCACTCCCGTTACGATAGAACCGGCAAGCAGTCCACCCAAAGCAGGAGCGCCCAGAAGCAAACCAACAACCACCGGAGGAAAGACCGCCATCATCCCTGGAACGACCATCTCTTTGAGGGCCTCCTTTGTAGAAATATCGACACACCGTTCGTAATCAGGTTCCTGCGAGCCTTCCATGATGCCCGGAATTTCTTTGAACTGACGCCGCACTTCTTCGATCATGCTCTGTGCAGCTCTTCCAACTGCTTGAATAGCCCTAGAGCAAAACATGAAGGGCAGCATCCCGCCTACGAAAAGCCCGATCAAAACTCGAGCATCCATTAGGTCTATATACTTCAAACCGATAGCGCTGGAGTAGGCTGAAAAAAGTGCAATGGCAGTCAAAGCAGCAGAACCTATCGCAAGACCTTTACCCACAGCTGCAGTGGTATTCCCTACTGCATCCAACCTGTCGGTGATCTTTCTGACATCGGGCGACAAATGACTCATCTCCGCTATGCCACCCGCATTGTCCGCTATGGGACCATAGGCATCGACGCTCAACGTCATTCCCGTGATGGCAAGCATGCCTACTGCCGCACAGGCGATGCCGTACAAACCTCCCACCTGAACAGCCACGAAAATAGCCGCACATATCAATAAAACCGGCCACATAGTCGATTTCATTCCCACCGCAATCCCAGTCAGAATGTTGGTCGCATATCCCGTCGTCGACGCGTTGGCAATTTCTTTTACGGAAGCGTAAAAAGAAGAAGTGTATATCTCAGTTATATAACCTATGGCAACTCCGCAGATGACTCCGGCCAAAACTGCCCAAAATAGGGACAAATCGCCGAACACAATCATCGTTAAAAAGAAAGAACCAATTATCATCAAAATGCCCGTAGCAAAAGTACCCTTTCTAAGGGCGAGCTGAGGATCTCTCTTCTCTTTGATCCGGACGAAAAAGGTACCTATGAGCGCCGATACTATTCCTATCGCTGCTAGCAAGATCGGAAAGGACACACCGGTAATGCCAAATATACCGACTCCAATAGCCATGGCAGCTATGA
>DGDP01000124.1 GCA_002385485.1 Acetomicrobium sp. UBA3949
TTTATTCGCCCGCCTCGACTTTTAAAATCGTCGCTGCGATTGCCGGGCTGGCTGAAGGCGTCATTACACCGAAAACAACTTTCTATTGCCCCGGCTATTTGGAGGTTGGCAACAGGAGGTTTCGTTGCATAAGGCCACATGGCAGGGAGGATATAGTTGGCGCCTTGAGGGATTCCTGTAATGTTTTTTTCTTCCAGCTCGGTTTAAAACTTGGTGTGGATGTGCTATCCGATTGGGCTTACAGGTTGGGCTTCGGCCGGCCGACGGGTATCTCTCTGCCGGGCGAGGCGACGGGAAATTTGGCGGGTCGTAGGTGGAAAAAGGTCACTTTCGGCGAAAGTTGGTACCTTGGAGATACTGCCAATTACGTAATAGGACAGGGCTTTTTGCTCGTAACCCCAATTCAGCTTGCAAGGTCCTATGCGGCTGTGGCAAATGGAGGGTTCTTGCCCAGGCCCAGGTTGATCGAAGCAGAAGGCCTAGATGGCGAAGAGATATCGGTAGACGATAAGGTTTTAAGCGTTATAAGAAAAGGCCTGGAAGAGGTGGTCAAATCCGGAACGGGACGGGCTGCCGGGGCGTATGGTGTCAAAGTCGCTGGCAAAACGGGAACGGCGCAAACTTCACGAGATAAAAACGACGCCCTCTTCGTGGGTTATGCTCCTGCGGATTCTCCGAAGTACGTCATTGTAGTTTTGTTGGAAGAGGGAGAATCCGGAGGAAGGGCAGTGGCGCCCCTGGCGGGCGAAATATTGGCCTATTTGCTAAAAGAGAGAAGGGAATAACAGATGGGGTCGCATATCCTCCTAAAGGGCACCAGGGAAGGCATACGCTGTATTTTTCCCGAAGATAAAGATATAATTGGCATCGAGCAGATGTGCGATGAGGTCGTACGAGAGAGCGGCCATATTTTACGAGACGGAACTTTGATCGTGGATTTGCAGGGACGGGAAAGTGACGAAGGCGAAATAATCGCTATCTTGAAGAACCTCGTGTGGTCCTCCGGTGCAAGGGAAGTTGTTTGGAGGTCCTACGATCCCCACGTAAGAAGGATCTTGAAGTCGGCAGGTTTTTGTATAGAAAATCGTCCAAGTTACGGAAGCGTCGGCGTAAGGGGTCTTTTTATATTTAAATCTCTGAGATCGGGGCAGAAGGTTGAACACGATAGCGATGTATTCATACTGGGCAACGTAAATGACGGCTCAGAGGTCTGGGCAGGCGGCAACATTTGGGTTTGGGGAAAACTGCAAGGCCTGGTTCATGCCGGCTGTCACGGGGGCGAAGATGCCCATATACTCGTCAAGGTCTTTGAGTCGAACCAGATTAGAATAGGCAAGCTTTATAGCAGTATTGAGAAAGGCTGCTCCTACTGGGGCAAACCCGTTTTAGTTTATGTGCAAGAAAATACGATCATTTTTAAGGAAATTCAATAGTTTACAGGGAGGCGGGGGCGTTGGTCGCTAGGACAATAGTAATAACATCCGGTAAAGGGGGGGTTGGCAAAACCACGACCACGGCTAATCTGGCCGTAGAGCTCGCAAAGATCGGCAAAAAGGTCGTTGCCATAGACGGAGATATCGGCTTGAGAAATCTGGATGTGGTAATGGGGCTCGAAAATAGAATAGTATATACCCTAGTGGATGTCGTGGAAGGGGCATGTAGGTTAAATCAAGCCCTTGTCCGAGATAAAAGGATCGAAAATTTGTATATGCTTCCGGCGGCACAGACGAGAACGAAGGATGCCGTAACTTCAGAACAAATGTGCGAAATTTGCTCGATGTTGTCCGATGAATTCGACTTCATACTCATCGATAGCCCCGCCGGCATAGAAAGTGGGTTTAGGAACGCCGCAACTCCTGCGCAGGAAGCCCTTGTCGTTACCACTCCCGAAGTTTCCGCAGTCAGGGACGCCGATCGCATCATAGGTCTGTTGGAGTCCATGGAAAAGAGGGGAATATCTCTGGTGATAAATCGACTCTCCCCAAAAATGGTAAAAAGAGGCGATATGTTGGACATATCGGATGTCGTGGAGATACTGTCGATCAACCTGATCGGCATTGTCCCCGAAGACGAGGCTGTGATAACTTCCACTAACAGGGGAGAGCCTCTGACATTTCAGGCGGTCGGTCCTGCGGCCAGGGCATTCAGTAATCTGGCGAAACGCATATTGGGCGAAAAGGTTCCCTTCGATGAACTCGAGCACATGAACAATAAGGGCATATTGGGACACATCAAAAAGTTGTTTGGGGTGTAGTTTAAATTTTTTAACATGGATTTGGAGGCATGGGATATGGCTTTTTTGGATAGATGGTTTGACAGAAACAAGACGAAGGATGAGGCAAAGGAACGCCTGCAGCTTGTCTTGATTCACGACAGGACCGATCTGGCCCCGGAACTTCTCGAGCAGCTCAGAGCCGAGCTCATAAAAGTCATATGTAATTACTTGGAAGTAGACGATAAAAAAATTGAACTCGGGCTCGAAAGGGAAGATCGAACAGTAGCCCTCGTGGCTAATATACCTGTCAAAAACATCAAAAGATACATTCCTAACGCAAAGAACAAGTAAGGATAAATGACGGAAAGCAGCAAATTAAAGCAGGTCTTTGCCTCTCTCGATCTGTCCCTTATTGCGGCAATTGCAATTTTATATGGTCTAGGGGTTATGACCATATACAGTGCAACCTATGGTCAGGGATTGGGATATGTCGAAAGGCAGTTGATTAACGGCATCGTGGCTGCGATGGCAATGGTTGTCTTTTTCTTTATAGGTATCAGACGGTTTTTTGAATGGTCCTACCTGTTGTATGGGTTGCTCGTAATATCCCTGATCGCTCTTTTGTTCTTGGGCGATGCCACGAGGGGTTCCCACAGGTGGGTCTACCTTGGAGGATTTGCCTTTCAGCCTTCCGAGATGGGAAAGCTCATATTATGCTTGACTTTGGCCCGTTTTTTGGCATTGAAAAAGGACAAGACCTTCTCGATTTTTTTAGAGGTTCTCGGACTCTCCGCTGCGAGCGGATTGTTTGTCCTGTTGCAGCCCGATCTCGGTTCCTCGATCATATATGTCGTTATTACGATATCCTGCCTTTGGGTGTGGGGTTTGCCGAAGAAGTATTTCGCTGCCATCGTTGGATCGGGCCTTGCGTGTATTCCAATTGGATGGCCTTTTTTGAGGGATTACCAGAAGCTTCGTATTTTGACCTTTTTAAACCCCAATATCGATCCCTTGGGAGCGGGGTATAACGTGATTCAGTCTCGAATTGCTGTCGGTTCCGGAGGTGTCTTCGGTAAGGGTTTTTTGAAGGGAACTCAAAGCAAACTGCAGTTTCTTCCCGAACCTCATACTGATTTTATATTCGGAGTTTTCGCCGAGGAATTCGGGTTTGTCGGAGCTTTTCTTGTGCTTTGTCTTTATGCATTCGTCCTTTGGAGAATTCTTCTTGTAGGATTAAAGAGCAAGGATCTGAGGGTTAAGATTTTTGTCGGCGGATTTACGGGGTGGATATTATTTCATGTATTCGAAAGCGTGGGCATGAGCATGGGGTTATTGCCGGTAACGGGCTTGGCGTTGCCCTTCATGAGCTACGGAGGAAGCTCGATGATTTCTTTAAGCTGCGGCTTTGGCCTTCTCCTAAGCGCCTGTTTGGATTTTCCCAAAAGATACGAATAAAAGATAAGTTTGCGAGGAGATCAGATGGAGAATTTGTCTTTGGATTTGGAGTGGAATAAAGATTGGGATTATCTTACCAAGGTCAAAAGACCTTCTCGATACATTGGAGGAGAGTGGGGTCTTTTGCCCCCGAAAGATGATGAAGAAAATATCATTTCTCTCTGCCTTGCCTATCCCGATGTGTACGAGGTGGGGATGAGCTACCTGGGATATCAAATTTTGTATTTTTTGGTTAAATCCCTTGATTTTGCCGATGTTGACAGGGTTTATGCCCCCTGGCCCGATATGGAGGAAATGCTTGCGAAAGATGGAGTGCCATTGAGGTCTTTGGAGATGAAGAAACCCCTGAGGAAGTTCGACCTATTGGGGTTTACGTTACAGTATGAACTTAACGCAACTAACATCCTCACCATGCTTAACTTATCCTCTATTCCCCTTCGATCTGCCGATCGCGGGGATGAAGACCCCATAGTCATAGCAGGGGGACCCGGAGCCCTTGCGCCAATGCCCTACACTCCCTTTATCGACGTCTTTTGCATGGGTGACTGCGAAGAGCTGTTGGTAGAGCTTTTATCTATCCTATATGAGCATCGATCTTTTGCCAGAGAGGAAAAGCTTAAATTGCTTTCCAAGATAGATGGGTGTCATGTTCCGCTCATGGCAGGGAGATC
>DGDP01000120.1:0-632 GCA_002385485.1 Acetomicrobium sp. UBA3949
TTGGGGGCACGCTTCTCGTGCCTGGCTGTAAAGATCTCTCAAGGCATCGGCATTTGGTATTCTTTTGTTATCATGAGTTGTGCCTTGATATGTCAGTATATTGGAACATCTGCCAAACCTGAAGGCTCTGATGCCAAAATTGTAAAGTGCCCTCATCTCGTCCAATACATCGGAGATAGGCCTTTCTTCAGTTTTCATCGAAGTTCCTTCGGTACAGAAGCTGCAAGGGACACCACCTTTGTCGCATCCCCTGGATAACTCAAGTTCCGCCATCACCCAGGGGTACCAGGGGTGCAGTTTAACAACTTCACTTCCCAAGACGCTCCAAAGCCTAATCTTTTCGTACGTCCTCCTGGCGCGAAGATCTACGTCATTTTTTGTTAAAAATTGATATAGTGCTTCTTCAGGGTCGCCTGTTACGACAAAATCGATGTTGTCAGCGGAAATGGCCAAAGCTTCTTTCCCGCCCCGCAAAGCATACCCGGAAGTTATCGGGCCTCCCAGAAAAAGGAAGCCCCGTCTCTTCAAAGAGGAAATTTTTTGAAGTTCACTTAACAGCAAGGGTGTGCCGCCTCTGTAGCGGCCGGGCACGGAAAGTCCGGCCACGATTACAATTACGTCTGCCCTTCTCA
>DGDP01000120.1:978-2783 GCA_002385485.1 Acetomicrobium sp. UBA3949
GTAAGGCGATATATAAGGAGGCACTCCAAAGCAAGCCGGTTCGTCTACGTATCCATCAAATATCAATCCTAGGGGCATACAAACACCTCAGTTCTTCTGCTTTGTTTGCCCATAATCAGGCGGTTTTTCCATATTATGCTAAAATTTATATCAACATAGCAGACGAAATTAAGTATAGTGAAATTTTCGGGGGGTGCCAACGTGAAGAATGTCTATAGAGACCCTCAATTTTTGAGGGAAAGGATAACGACCTGGATAAGAGATAAAGTTGAAGAAGCAGGTGTCAGGGGAGTAGTCTTTGGGTTGAGCGGCGGCCTGGATTCCTCCGTTCTTGCCTTGCTGGCGAAGGATGCCTTAGGGTATGATAATATCTTGGGAATAGTAATGCCATGCGAGAGTCAACCGGAGGATGAGGAGTATGCTCTTTTATTGGCCGAACGTTGCGGAGTGCCCGTTCAAAAGGTCGACTTGACTGCGACGTTTTATTCGTTTATTGGCATCCTCCCCTTTGAGAAAGAAAGGATGAAGCCTTTGGCCATAGCAAACGTAAAGCCGAGGCTTAGAATGACAACTCTTTATTTTTTCGCCCAAAATTGCAGCTTTCTCGTGTGTGGCGCGAGCAATAGGGACGAGTTGGAGTTGGGCTATTTTACCAAATACGGCGACAGCGGTGTAGATCTCCTTCCCATGGGCGATCTACTGAAGGGCGAAGTCAGACTCCTTGCAGATCATCTCGGAGTACCTGCTCCTATTATTGAGAGAGCTCCCTCTGCAGGCTTGTGGCCTGGGCAAAGGGATGAAGATGAAATAGGAGTATCTTACGATGCAATAGACAGATATTTGGCTACTGAGGAGGGGGATGAGAGAGTCAGAGACATCGTCGAGCGAGCAAGAAGGAGCAGCGAACACAAGCGGAGAATGCCTCCTATTTGTAAAATTTGAATTTCCTTGAGGACTCGTAAAAGCGAGTTACATTGACTAGGGGTGATAGTAAATGTCCGGTCATTCTAAGTGGGCAAATATAAAGTACAGAAAGGCTGCGCAGGATTCAAAGCGCGGTAAATTGTTTCAAAAATTGGTGAGGGCCATCATTACTGCCGCTAGAGAGGGCGGAGGAGATCCCTCTGCTAACGTTGCCCTTAAAAATGCCATTGAAAAGGCAAAAGAGGCCAACGTTCCCATGGAAAACATACAAAAGGCCATAAAACGTGGCACTGGCGAGTTAGAGGGAGCTTCCTACGAATATGTTATGTACGAGGGATACGGTCCAGGCGGAGTGGCCATTCTAGTCGAGGCTACTACCGACAACAGAAACCGCACAGCATCGGAGATGCGTTTTATCTTTACCCGTCATGGAGGTTCCTTGGGAGAGGCGGGTTGCGTCTCCTGGATCTTCGAAAAGAGAGGGGCTATTTATATTCCCTCTCAAGTTGACGAAGACGAACTGCTTCTGACAGCGGCAGAGGCAGGTGCCATGGATGTTGTCAAGGAAGACTCGTCTTTCGTTGTATATACAGAACCGTCGGCTCTTAACGAAGTCAGCGAATTCCTCGCCAAACAAGGATATCCCATAGATCGCTGCGAAATGGCTATGATACCTAAAACTACGGTTCAGGTGTCCGATACGGGGGAGGCATCAAAGCTTCTGAAGCTTTTGGACGCTTTGGAGGATCACGACGACGTTCAAAATGTCTATGCCAATTTTGATATTCCGGACGAGATCTTCGAACAACTAGAGAGCGCTTAGATTCATGTTGTGCCTGGGCATAGATCCCGGAATTGGTCGAGTGGGTTTCGGGTATGTT
>DGDP01000120.1:3105-8164 GCA_002385485.1 Acetomicrobium sp. UBA3949
GACCCCGACCTTTCCGTGCAGGACAGGCTAAACATGATATATGACGAAATTAAAAATCAT
This sequence comes from Acetomicrobium sp. UBA3949, assembly GCA_002385485.1. GTDB lineage: Bacteria > Synergistota > Synergistia > Synergistales > Acetomicrobiaceae > Acetomicrobium. The sequence continues at coordinate 3,166 of DGDP01000120.1, forward strand.
ATCAATACCATTAGGCCCGATGTTTTGGCAATGGAGAGGCTTTTCTTCGGGCAGAACTTGACCACTGCGGAAAACGTTTGGCAGGCCAGGGGTGTCATCTTGTTGTTAGCTGCCCAAGAAAGGCTTCCCATCGTAGAGCCCACTCCATCGCAGGTGAAGATGGCAGTTTGCGGGTACGGAAAGGCCAGTAAATCTCAGGTGCAAGAGATGGTCAAATGTATCTTGTCTTTGGAGTCCGTACCAAAACCTGACGATGCTGCCGATGCCCTAGCAATAGCCATTGCGGGGTTGTCTCTTTGGAGGATCGAGCGTTTACGGGAATGTCGAAATGAAGGATAGTGTGGGGGAATGATAAAGTTCGTCTCCGGAGCGGTCGTAAGCGTGGAGGAAAATATAGTTGTTTTAGATGTATCCGGATTTGGTATGGAGATCATTTGTTCCAGAGAGGCCCTTTCTTTGTGTGAGCTGGGCAAAAAGGTGACATTGCCCACCTATTTGGCTGTGAGCGAAAGCGGCCCTTCTCTTTTCGGCTTTGGTGACGATTTTGAAAGGGAATTTTTCCTGATGTTGAAAAACGTCAAAGGCATGGGGGCCAGGACGGCAATTTCGATACTGAGGTGGCTCTCTGCTCGAGAACTGATAGAGATCATAGCAGAGAAAAACCTAGAAAAGCTCGAAAAGGTTCCCGGCGTAGGCCGTAAGACTGCCGAAAGGATCTGTTTCGAGCTAAAAGATAAGACAAAAAAGCTCTTCACCGGTAAAGAGGGCACATATGAAAGAAGCGATAAACTTATGCTGGTAAGATTGGCTCTAAAGGAGCTTAATTTCAGCGAAGGGGAAATAGACAAAGCTATCGAGATACTGCAAACAAACGCCAAAATCTATGAGGAATCGGAGGAAATGTTGTTGCAGAAGGCCCTCAAGGTCTTGAGCGAATAGCAGTTCGGAGTGATGCATCATGAAGAAAAATACGGCTAGGTTGATGAGCGAGCAGCCTCTCTCCCTGGAAGAGGACGTATTTATCAGACCACAGAGGTTATGTGAGTTTATTGGCCAGGCCAAGGTAATTGGTAAGCTGAGCATGTTCATTAAGGCGGCTAAATCGAGGGATGAACCGCTGGATCATACCCTTTTTTGTGGTCCGCCAGGTCTTGGCAAGACCACTTTAGCCGGTGTGGTCGCTCGCGAGATGGGGGGAGAACTTAAGACGACAACGGGGCCAGCCATCTCGCGAACGGGAGATTTGGCTGCTATATTGTCCTCATTGAAAGCCAAAGACGTGCTCTTCATCGATGAAATACACAGGCTTTCCCCACAGGTCGAGGAAGTGCTTTATTCCGCAATGGAGGATTTCTTTCTGAACATAATTATAGGAAAGGGCCCCATGGCAAGAAGCATTAAGCTCACCTTGCCCAAATTTACGCTGATTGGAGCGACGACGAAGCCGACCTTGCTTTCTGCACCCCTCAGAGGGCGTTTTGGCATCATAGAGCAATTGGAGTATTATTCGATAGATGAGCTAGCAGAGATACTTGTAAGAGGAGCATCGGTGTTGGAGGTGAACCTCGACGAAGAGGCAGCTATCGAGATAGCTAAAAGGTCGAGGGGTACCCCTCGGATAGCTCTTCGTTTGTTAAAGAGAGTGCGTGATATTGCAGAGGCAAAAAAAGAGAGCAAGGTGACGGTAGCTATTGCCAAAAAGGCCTTGGATTTACTCGGAATCGACGACGACGGCATCGATGATCAGGAGAGAAAGCTGTTGGACGTAATTGTAAATCTTTTCGACGGAGGACCCGTGGGGCTATCGACGTTGGCGGCCGCCATGAGCGAGGAAGAAAGGACAGTAGAGGAGATTTATGAGCCGTATTTGTTGAGAAATGGCCTGATTGAAAGGACAAGAGGCGGAAGAATGGCCACCAGGAAGGCCTACGAAAGGTTGGGGATACCCTATCTAAGAGATGGATCGTTGGATGGGGATAATTTAACCCTCTTTTAACCAATTCGAGTGGTGGTGATGTTGGCGTGCAGGATGCGGGGAAATTATTGATCTTTTCGGGACTAATAATGCTCGTCATTGGTATAGTGCTCTATTTCGTTGGAAAGGAGGGGCTTCCCCTTGGGCATATGCCCGGAGACATAGTCATCCGCAAGAAAAACATGGTGTTCTTTTTCCCCATAGTCAGTATGTTAATTTTGAGCGTAATCCTGACCGTCGTTGTTAATCTATTGGGCAGGTGGTTCAGATAAGATAGGAAGGGAGAGTCGATCATGAAATCTTTTTTTAGAATATTCGTCCTGTCGGTCTTTTTGGTGTTTGCAGTGTGGGGAGCTGGGTATGCGGCTGAACCTCAAATGTCCGTGGCATTGGCCCAAAATGTTTCTTCGTGCACCATTAAGGCAAGCAGTTTGACCCTTTACGATGCATCGGGAAAGCATGTAAACGCAAAGGGTCCTATAGCGGTAAAATCGAGCAGCGGATCAAAGGTCATCGTTGGAGGAAAGACGCTGTCTTTGCCCGTAACGGTTAAATCTAACAAGGGGTTGCTCTATTTTAATGACAGGCCTTATAGGGGAATTTTAATGTTGATACATAGCAACAATTCGTTTACTGCGGTCAACAAATTATCTATTGATGATTATGTTAAGGGAATATTGAAAATGGAAGTCAATCCAAATTGGCCGACAGAAGTCTTAAGAGCGCAGGCTATTACAGCAAGGACCTATGCTTTGGCCGAAAGAGGAAGACATGGCAATGCCGGCTTTGACCTCTGTAATACCGATCATTGTATCCCCTACAGAGGAGTTAGTGCAGAGGATCCCATATTGACGAAGGCGGTGGAAAGCACAAAAGGAATGGTGCTTTATTATCAGGGTAAGTTGGCTCTTACCTTTTTTCATTCCGATAGTGGCGGTTATACTTCGGACGTTCAGTCCGTATGGGGGTCAGATATACCCTATCTCAAGCCCGTCCAAGAGCCTTTCAGCTACCAGTCACCATATTCGTCGTGGTCTTTCAAGATAAGCGGCGAAGAAATCGGCAAAAGGCTTTCGAGGGCAGGTATAAACGTGGGGACTGTTTACGAGATAAACATTGTCAAGTTAGGGCCCGGCGACAGGGTTGAGTTAATAGAAGTAGTAGGTTCCAACGGCAGGAAGGCTATAAAATCTCATGATCTCAGGATGGCCTTAGGTGCTAAGGAGCTGAAGAGCACAATATTTACCGTATCGGCTGACGGGACATCGACTTTGCCAACAAGAAATATCGCAGAAAGCCAACCCAAAAATGAAAAATCTGCGGGGTCCACGCTTATAACCTTGACTCAAGAGGGTGCATTTACCACCGATGAGCTTCTCGACATGCTTCTTCATCCGGAAAAAAAAGAGGAATATCTCCAAAAAGCACTGGCTCGTAAGGGTAAAAGTACAGCTTCGCCGAGACCTCAGCAGAAAAAGGATCCGAAGTTGCTATGGCCTCAATGGGATTCTCCGGCGGAAGATAGCGCAAAACCAGGAGGTGCAAGAGGTTCCGTCTTCGTCTTTCAGGGAAGAGGTTGGGGACACGGCGTTGGAATGTCTCAATGGGGAGCTAAGGCTATGGCCGAAAAGGGTTGGACTGCGGAGAAGATAGTTAAGTATTACTATCCCGGAACGGAGTTGCGAAGGATTTATTAATATAAATATATATTCGATGGCAAGAGGTGATCTGTCACGATAGAGCTTTACGATGTTTCAGCATATGACTATGAGTTACCGCAGGAACTCATCGCCCAAACTCCCGTGAAACCGAGGGATCACTCAAAGCTTATGGTCTTAAATAGGCGCGAAAGATCTCTGGAGCATGCCTGTTTTTATGAGATCATTAAATATTTAAAAAGAGGGGATGTATTGGTATTCAACGATACCAAGGTCATCCCCGCTAGGTTTTTGGGCCAAAAGCCTACTGGAGCAAAGGTGGAGGTATTGCTCGTAAAGCCCAAGGATTCCGCATGGGAGTATTGGGAAGCGATGGTGCGTCCCGGTAAGCGGTTGAAATCGGGCGACGAAGTGGTAATTGACGATGAGGCTTCTATATTGGTGCTTGACAGGCTTTCCGGGGGCATGCGTTTGGTCAGGATTAAAGGAGAGGATACCCCTTACAATATAATCGAAAAAAAGGGGAAAGTCCCCCTGCCCCCATATATAAGGGGCAACGGCAGAGCCTCCAAACATTATCAAACGGTGTACGCTCGTGTCGACGGTTCTGTTGCTGCACCCACGGCAGGTTTTCACTTTACCGAAGAGCTGTTGGATAAACTGCGTTCCTGCGGGATTGAATTAGCCTATGTAACGTTACACGTCGGTCCGGGAACCTTTCGCCCTGTAAAGGTAGACGACGTTAGAAAACATGAGATGCATTGCGAGGATTACAATATTTCGTTCGATACAGCAGAAAGGATAAACAAAGCAAAAAAGGAAGGCAGGAGAATTATAGCCGTAGGGACTACGGTGGTCAGGTGCTTAGAGTCATCGAGCGATGAAGAGGGTTTCGTCCTTTTCGGTAAAGGGAGTACCGATCTTTTTATATTCCCAGGCTATAAGTTCAAGGTTGTCGATGGCATGGTCACAAACTTTCATCTTCCCAAAAGCACTTTATTGATGCTGGTATCTGCCTTTGCCGGATATGATTTTGTAATGGAAGCCTACAAAGTGGCTATAGAAAGAAGATATCGTTTTTATTCCTTTGGTGATGCTATGTTAATAATTTAATCTTTAGAGGGGATCTCTATGTGGAGTTGGGCAGTATTCGTACCCCATCCTCCTATAATAATACCCGAAGTTGGCAGGGGAGAAGAGAAGGCCGCTGCAAAGACATTGGAAGGAATGCAGAGGATCTGCAGCGAGCTGGAAGACGAAAGGCCGGAATCGTTGGTAGTGCTTACGCCCCACCATGTCATGGGTAAGGGGTTAAGTATCATCTGTGGGGAAAGCATTGCCGGTGATATGGGGATGTTTCGCGCCA
>DGDP01000062.1 GCA_002385485.1 Acetomicrobium sp. UBA3949
ACGACCTGTTTGTCCTATTTTTATAATAGGGCAAAGGAAAGAGAGGAATATGTTGAGAGAGATCAGTACTGTTACCCAGGCCCCAAGCCACGCTCAAAGGAAACTGCCTTGCTTATGCTGGCAGACTCGACTGAAGCGGCAGTCCGTGCTTTGGGTTCCTCGGTTCTGAACGTTCCTGCTTTGAACGATGCTATACGACAGGTAATAGAGGTCAAAAAAAAGGAAGGGCAGCTTGACGAGGTGAACTTGACGATGAGAGATCTTAACGACATACAGCAGGCCTTTGTCAAGACGTTGATGTCAATGTATCATACTAGACAAATTAAAGAAAGAAAATAGTGGAGGAGGGGCAGGGTTGAACATCAATTTAGACCTCAATGATGAAGAATTGCGCGACTTTGAAATTACCGATAAAATGCTAGAAGAATTCAAGGGACTGTCTGATAAAATTATAAGCCAAGAGCTGAGGGACTCAAGCCTTGACCCTCATGTATCGATAGAGATATCTTTGACTCTTCTTGGGCCAGAAAGGATGCAGGAATTGAACAAAAGGCATCGAGGCATAGACGAACCGACGGATGTGCTGTCCTTTCCCTTGTGGGAAGAAGAGGGAACCTTTTGCATGCCGGAAGAAATTACAGGTGAGGTGTCCTTGGGGGATATCGTAATATGCCCCTATGTAGTTGCGGAAAATGCCCGTGTTTTGGGGAAAAACCCTGAGGAAGAACTTAAGTTGATCTATGTGCACGGGTTGCTGCATCTGCTGGGGTATGATCATGCTACGCCGGAAGAAGAGGCTATAATGTGGAAAAAACAAGATGAATATTTAATAACAAAAGGGGAGGGCGATATTTAAGGTGGATACCGACCTGCCTAGTAGTATCTATTTGTTGGTCTTTTGTTTAGTGCTGTCGGGGATTTTTTCGGCTTCGGAGACGTCGATTACCGCGACAGGCAGAGGTAAGCTGCTCGCCATAAGAGAAAAGAGGCCTGCCGGAAGAGCCAGGGCAATATCTTGGTTAATCGAAGATATTCATCGCGCTCTAACGGTTACGTTGATAGGCAACAATTTGGTGAATATTGCGGCAAGTGCTGTTGCTACTTCGATCGCCGTATATTTTTTCGGCGATAAGGGCTTGCCCATCGCTATTCTTCTAATGACCTTTATTATTCTGATATTTGGAGAAATATTGCCGAAGACTCTAGCCATTACCCATGCGGAAAAGGCTGTCGTATTTTTCCTGCCCTTTCTGAGATTTGTTTGGTTGATACTTTCCCCCTTAGTCTGGCTCGTAACACTTATAACGAAAATTCTTGGGAAGATGATTCATCTCGATCTCTCTTTGCAACGAGCGTTCATAACCAGAGAAGACATTGAAGAAATGCTCAAGATAGGCGAGGAATCGGGGGCTATTGAGGACGATGAAAGGAGAATGATAAAGGGCATCATCTCCTTTGAAGATACGAGGGCATATCAAGTCATGGTCCCCAGGATGGACATGGTTGCCATACCCGATATGACTACGGTAGGAGGGTCTATTGAGACCTTCCGCCAGTACGGACATTCCAGAGTTCCCGTATACGTAGGAGATATCGATCATATAAAGGGCATATTGTATGTAAAGGATATCATCATGCCCTTATATAACGGAAACTATGACGATGCCGTGATCAATTATATTAGAGAAGCCCTCTTCGTTCCCGAGAGCATCAAGATTAGCGATCTCTTCGACATCATGAGGAGCAAGAGAGTTCATATGGCCATACTGGTCGACGAGTACGGTGGCACTGCCGGGCTGATAACCATGGAGGACTTGTTGGAAGAAATCGTAGGTGAGATACAGGACGAATATGATACAGAGGTTCCTCCCATTTATAAAGAATCCGAGGGCATATATGTTGTGGATGGATTGGTGAATTTGGAGGACCTGAGCGAATATCTAGACTATACCTTCGAATGCGAAGACGCCGACAGCGTGGCGGGTTTTGTATTAAGCCACTTCGGAAGGTTTCCTGTTCCAAGGGAGTCCTTTATCTACGGAGAATGGAACATCGAGGTTTTGGAGGTCGACCAACATAGGGTGAAAAGGCTCAGGTTCAGTAAAGTTCATATCCCCTCCAAGGAGTCGGAGAAGGATGAAAACCAAGAAGAAAGAGAAGCTTAAATTTTATCGAGTGAGCATAATTTGATTGGCAATCATGAGACAGGGTTTTTATAAGTTGACGGGGGTCGTCCTGAAAAGACATGAGACGAACGAGGGCGACATTAGGTTATACAACCTTTTTAGAGATTATGGCCCCCAGTGGATCTTAGCTCCCGGAGCTGCTCGGGGTAGGAGACGTTTTGGTGGAGCTACAGAACCTCTGATTTGGGGTCATTTCGGTTGTTACAAAAGTCCTAAACAGCTTTATTTGCGGGACATAGAGGTCAAGGAAGATCATTGGAAGATCAGGTCAAATCCCGATAAGCTGGAGAAGGCCATGGTTTGGACCAATCTTCTGACAAAGTACTTGCTGCCACTACAACCTTGTAATGAAGTAATGGCTATTTTTTACGATTCTCTCTGTCTCTTGGAAAGGGATATTGACGAGAGTATGATAGAATGGCGTTTCCTTTACAGATGGATGAAAAGATGGGGATTGGCACCGGAGCTCGTCAGGTGCGCTTCTTGTGGAAAAGAAGTCACGACTGCCTATTGGGACGAAGATGTCGTTTTCTGTGAGGAATGTCGCTCTAATACTGACGAGTTGATCATTCCTAAAGAGGAGTTGCGTGAAATGGTTTTTGCCTTCGCCCTTCCTCGCGAAAGTCTGGTCAGATGGATTCAACGGGTAAAGCTAAGGGCCAATTACGTGGTTTATAATAGAAAGCTCAGGGATATATTGAGGTTGAGTTTGGCATAAAGTTATCTTTAGAACTTTCAATTTTTAATAGGGATGGGAGGAATCTGATGTGAACCTCCAAGAGGTCATCTTTAGATTGGAGCGATTTTGGGCTTCACAAGGTTGCATTATTCAGCAACCCTACGATATCGAAGTTGGGGCCGGCACGATGAACCCCGCAACTACTTTGAGAGTTTTGGGTCCCGAGCCCTGGAGAGTAGCCTACGTGGAACCCTGTAGAAGGCCTACTGATGGTCGTTACGGCGAAAACCCAAACAGGTTGCAGCACTATTACCAGTATCAAGTAATAATTCAACCTGCCCCTGAAGACATACAGGAGATATATCTTAATAGCTTGGAGGCGCTTGGTATCGACCCCGCGGAACACGATATTAGATTTGTCGAGGATGATTGGGAATCCCCCACCATTGGAGCATGGGGATTGGGTTGGGAAGTTTGGCTCGATGGTATGGAGATCACGCAATTTACATATTTTCAACAAGTTGGCGGAATAGATATGGACATCGTTCCCGCTGAGATCACTTACGGAATTGAGCGTATAGCCATGTTCGTTCAAAAAGTCGACAGCTTGTTCGATTTGCGCTGGGTTGACGAAATTACCTATGGAGACATACATCATAGAGGGGAAGTCGAGCATTCAATATACAACTTCGACGAAGCCGATGTAGATATGCTTTTTAAGTTATTCAATATGTATGAAGCCGAAGCGAAACGACTAATAGAAAAAGGATTGGTACTTCCGGCTTACGACTACGTTTTAAAATGCTCTCATACATTTAATCTGTTGGATGCAAGAAATGCAATAAGCATCACTCAGAGGACCGGCTTTATCAGCAGAGTAAGGGCTATCGCTTCTTTATGTTGCCAGGGGTATTTCGAACAACGTAAAGCTGCAGGTTATCCGCTTATGAAGAAGTTTGCGCGCGTTAATTCTTAATTAGTCGGGAGGATCGGGAGATGAATGCGAGAAATTTACTCTTTGAGATTGGCACAGAAGAAATTCCGGCCCGATTTATGCCCTGGGCACTAGAAGAGATCAAAAAGATAGCTGACGATGAGTTTCAAAAGGAACGTTTGAGCTATGATGTTATGGAAAGCTTCGGAACTCCGCGGAGGATTACTTTAGTCTTAAGAGGACTTGCGGAGAAGCAGGAAGACCTGATCGAAGAAATCAAAGGTCCTCTGTGGAGTCAAGCCTTTGATGATTACAACAACCCCACAAGGGCAGCTATAGGTTTTGCCAAAAGCAGAGGGGTACCCGTTGAATCCCTAAAAAGGCAAGAGATTAACGGCCAGTTTTACGCTTTTGCAGTTATAAGACAGGAAGGCAGGGAAACCCTTTCGATCTTACCTTCGCTGCTTGAAAGATTGGTCAGGAGGTTGGTATTTCCCAAAAACATGTATTGGATGGATCCGGGGTTCAAATTTGTAAGGCCTATACGCTGGCTTTTGTGTCTTTACGGAGAAGAGACAGTTCCTGTTAAGTTGGGTAATTTAGTCGGCAAAAATTTAAGCCGTGGTCACAGGTTTTTAGGCTCGAGCAACGTCGAGATAAACTCCGCCGACGAGTATCTTGAGAAGCTTTACGATAATTACGTAATCGTAGATCATGCTAAGAGGAAAGAGAAGATCCTCTCCGGAATAAGAGCCATAGAAAGGGAAAACCATGTCAAAGCTATGCTCCCTCCCGATTTGGTAGATGAGAATGTATTCCTCGTTGAGTATCCCTTCCCCTTTATGGGAACATTTGAAGAAAGATTTTTGTCACTTCCTGAGGAAGTCCTTATTACTGTTATGATTCATCACCAAAAATATTTTCCTCTAAAAGACGACTCGGGGAAATTGCATCCCGCCTTCATTGGAGTGAGCAATAATATGGCTACCGACATGGACGTTGTAAAGGAGGGAAACGAAAGGGTTCTCCGGGCAAGGCTTTCCGATGCTGTCTTTTTCTATAACGAGGACCTGAAAAAGCCGTTAGCAGCAAGGGTTAACGAACTGCAAAACATAGTTTACCATGAATCTCTTGGTACATTGTTGGATAAGGTCGTTAGGGTTAAGGATATAGCGCTTCATTTATGCAAGGAGTTGGACTGTGGTAAGGAAGTGGCCGATTTGGTGGAGAGAGCTGCTTTCCTTTCTAAGGCGGATTTGGTGACAAATATGGTCTACGAATTCCCCGAACTTAGGGGTGTGATCGGCAGGGAGTATGCCAAAGCAAACGGTGAACACGAAAGAGTGGCCCGTGCCCTGCACGAACAATACCTCCCTGCCTTCGTGGGAGATGCCTTGCCAAAGGATGTAATTGGTGCAATCGTCGGCATAGCCGACAGGATCGACAACATTGTATCTTGCGGCAAAATGGACTTGCTTCCAACAGGATCTCAAGATCCATATGCCTTGAGAAGGACCGCTAGGTGTTTAAACGAATTGATAATTGGCCTAGAAATGGACGTAGACTTAGGAAGCCTTGTCGAGAAAGCTGCCGTTATACTGAAATGCGAGGAGAACATTGGGCAAAAGGTTATGGATTTTTTAAAGCAAAGGCTATATGTGCAGTTGAGAGAAAAAGGTTTTTCCCACGACGTGGCAACGCTTTCCCTTGCTGTAATAGGGCAAAGACCCTTGCAGGCCTTGAAGCTTGCCGAAAAGCTGGAATCGGTAAGAAATGAGGAGTGGTTCCAACGTCTTGCTACCGCTGCCGTTAGGGTAAGAAATATTTTGGCAAAGGCCTCCGGTCTTGACACCGGCAAGGGCAATATTGATGAAAGTTATTTTCAAAGCGAGGTCGAGAAGGAGTTATATCATAAAATCAGCGCGATAACTCCGGTTTTGCGGGATGCTTTGAAAAGCTTTGATTGGGATAGGATCATTAGCTCGCTCTTGGAGTTAGAGCCTATTATATCGAGGTTTTTCGAGGAAGTGCTGGTGATGGCCGATGACCCCCTTATCAGAATGAACAGACTTTCTTTGCTTGCGGAATGCGACGCTTTATTCCGCTTGATCGGCGATCTCGGGACTATAAGAGAATAAATCGGGTGAGACTAATATGAGTGTAAAAATTTTCATAGTGTCTGATTTTACTGGCGAGACAGCTGAGCATGTGGCTAAGGCGGCAACGAGTCAGTTCAATGGCAAGGATAGCGAGATGGTGCGTTTCAGATATGTTAACAATCAGGATCGCCTTATGGAAATAATAAAGAGGGCTCAAGGGGAGAATGCCCTGATCATAGCCACATTAGTCGATCATCAGTTACGAAATTTGCTGGCAAAAGAGGCGAAAATCCACAATATAGATTTTATAGACGTCCTTGGCCCCATTCTTGGGACGTTGGAAAAGAAGATAGGGTCACCGCCAAGGGAGACCCCTGGGCTAATGAGGAGGATGGACGAAGAATATTTCAGAAGAGTGAAGGCCATCGAGTTTGCCATTAAATGCGACGATGGCAAAAGCCCCGAGCTCCTAAAGGATGCAGATATAGTCCTTGTCGGGGTTTCAAGAAGCGGGAAAACGCCCTTAGCAATGTATTTGGCCCATAAGGGCTTAATGGTCGCCAACATGCCCTTGGTTCCCGAAAGCCCTCCTCCCTGCGAGCTCTACGAGGTTGAAGGGGAGAAAATAATAGGGTTGACCATCGATCCTGCAAAGTTAAGGAGAATTAGAGTAGAGAGGCTGAGAGTTCTTGGGTTGGATCCCGGCGTGTCTATGTACGCCAGACAGGAACGAATAGAAGAAGAGCTCGGTTACGCAAAGAAAATAATGGAAGAGTTAAAGGCGAAGACCTTCGATGTAACCAACAAGGCTGTCGAGGAAACGGCTCAAGAAATTATGGATTATCTAAATCTATGAGGTGTTAGAGATTTGACTCCAAGAGAAGTTTGGGAAGCAACGGAAAGACAGATATTAGCCCCCTACGCTTCCAAAAGTTCCGAATCCAGAGGGAGAAGCGTTCCGGAATCGCCCTGCCCAATAAGGACGTGCTATCAAAGGGACAGAGATCGAATTATCCATTGTAAGGCCTTCAGGAGGTTGAAATATAAAACGCAAGTCCTGCTGCTTCCTGAAGGTGATCATTACAGGACTCGATTGACCCATACCCTGGAGGTAGCTCAGATCGCTAGGACGATTTCCAGGGCTTTGCAATTAAACGAGGACTTAACGGAAGCAGTAGCTCTGGGTCACGACCTCGGGCATACACCATTTGGTCATATGGGAGAAGAGGCGTTGGACGTGTTGGCGCGGGCAAATGGGTTAAAGGGATTTCACCATGCCAGGCAAAGCCTGAGGATTGTTGAAATTTTGGAGAGAGAGGGCAGGGGGCTAAATCTCACTTGGGAAGTCAGGGAAGGGATATTGCAGCATAGCAAGGGGCAAATAGATGTACATAAGGGTTTGGAGCTGTCAACCCCGTCGACTCTGGAAGCCTGGGTTGTCAGAGTGAGCGATTCTATCGCTTATTTGAATCACGATCTGGATGATGCTCTAAGGGCTCGCTTGATTGCCCTGGAAGAAGTTCCAAGGGACGTGATCCGTATATTAGGCGTTGGCCATAGCCAACGTATTGGAACCTTGGTCACCGACGTTATTCAAAATAGCGGCGAAAGGGGCGTTTATTTTAGCGACACTGCCCTGGAAGCAATGGAATTGCTCAGGACGTTTCTCTTCAATCGGGTATATTCCGGGCCTCAAGCCGAGAAGGAAAGGCCCAAGGTAAGGTACGTTTTAAGCACTATATTCGAATATATTATGTCGAATATTCAAATTTTGGATTCCATGGAGTTTACCGACGTGGAGGCAAACAAAACAACACGTGTCATGGATTTCATTTCAGGCATGACCGACAGATATGCCCTGGCTTTCTTCGAAGCTATAGCGGTGCCCACACCTTGGCCTCTCGATATTAATCTACCAACCCATACTCCTTGAGCAATTCCTGATATCGTTTATCGATATCTTCCGGAGTAGGTTCGTGAGGTACCTTCTTGGTTTCCTCAGATGGCGGTTCGCCCTTGGGTTCCACTATTTGAGGCTTGGGAATCTCCGAAGGGAACGGGAAGGACTCCCTTTTCGAAGCTGGCTCATCAGTTCTCGGGAAAGATGCGTAGACAGGCGATTTCATCCCATATTCCGCAAGCAACAGGTCATCTCCGGATATAAGATAAAGCTTTGGTTCGTTAGGATCGTAGGCTTCTAGAAACATACTGCTATAATCTCCGTGATAAGGACAGTTTCTTGTAGGTATTTGATCGACGGGAAGCAAAATCGTTGCTCCCTTTGGGCAGCCTGGACTTGCCGGATATCCAGTTTCACGACATATTTCCACCTGTAAAACCTTTTCGCCTATTATCCCCGCAAGGGAGAAATGTCTTTGCAGATCGGCAATCTTTACGGCTTGGGACATAAAATCCTTCCATACGGGGGCAGCTACGCGACCTCCGGTATTACCGTAACCAAGAGTTTTATGGTCGTCATGTCCGGCATATACGACGCATACCAGACCGGGGACGCCTCCTGCAAACCATGCGTCATGCCACTCATTAGTAGTTCCCGTCTTTCCAAAAACTTCGTAATCGGGAATTTTGGCTGATCTTCCGGTTCCGTTGTTTACCACGTCTATCAAAAGGGATCGAAGGGAAACAGCTATCGAGGGGTCTATGACACTCACCAGGTTTGGGCCCTTTGACTCCAGGGTTTTTCCCCTGAAATCGACCACTCTTTTGATCGAGAAGGGTTCTATTCGATATCCGCCGTTAGCGAAAACACTGTATGCCGTTGCCAGTTCCATTGGCGTTACGCTGGCTGACCCAAGAGCTATCGACAGGTCATAAGGCAGATAGGGACTTCCTATGCCCATCTTTCTTGCCGTTTCGATAATTTCGTTTATACCTATCAATTGGGCAACGCGAACGGCTACCGTGTTGTAAGAATAGGTCAGCGCGTCAAGCAAGGTACACTCTCCGCTATATTTGTCTCCATAATTAGTTGGTTGCCAACCATTTGGAAAGGATAAGGGGGCGTCAAGAGCTCGATCTACAGGTCGGATGCCCTTGCTGAGGGCAGCTGTATATACGATGGGTTTAAACGCCGACCCCGGCTCTCTGTAAGCTTGGACGGCCCTGTTGAATTTACTTTTGTCGAAGTCCTTGCCTCCAACCATAGCGAGAATCTCGCCGGTATTTGGATCAATTGCCACAAGGGCCCCTTCGCTTTTGAGTTTAGATACAGCGCTTTGAGCAGCCTTTTGAAGCTCTAGGTCGAGTGTTGTGTAAATTTTCAAACCGCCTTGA
>DGDP01000128.1:0-2252 GCA_002385485.1 Acetomicrobium sp. UBA3949
CCAACTCAGGCAAGGACTCGGCCAAAGAAAGCGCCTTTTTCTCCAAAGCTTCCAAGAATTTAGATACCTCGTACAAACTTTCGTCTAATGAGGGATCGGTTACGCAAGCTCCTGCCTTTTTTCGGATTTCAAGCTCACCGTCGAGCAGTTTGAGAAGTCTTTGAAATAAACTTTCTACATTGGAGCCCCTTTTAACGTGGTCGAAAAAGGAGTCCCATTTTTTAATGATGCGAGTCAACTCCGTTGCGCCGCTTTCACTTAATGTATCGGTCCATTCCTTTGCTCCCGACGGGATCCTTTCTTTAAGAAATTCTAAGAATTCTCTAGGCAAATCGAATCCGAAGAGAGGGTCGGAAAGAAGCCGTATGGTGGCAAGGAAGGGCCAATTTTCATCCTTGGCGATTTTAAGTCGCTTTACCAAATCCCAGCACATCGTTTCGTTCAAATATTTTCCCGAGTCTGACTTCCAGGGGATTCGATAAGCGTTTAAAACATCTTCCGCGATGCTTTTGTAAGAGGAAGGTATCTCTATGGCAATGTCCTTAAAAGTTAAGATTCCCTCTTCGACCTTAAACCATAAATTTCGTGCGAGCGTTTCTAACTCCTGCCTCGGATCGCCACAGGTGAAAAGACGAATCTTTGCAGGCCTGTCCTCTGAGACCTTGCCGATAAAGGCTTTCTCGGCGAATTGTTGTTCTGCATCGTAAAATTTATCGCCCATCGTCGAGTCCGGTTTGAATATGTCTATGCTTGCCCCTATATCGTCCAAGGTATCTATGAACTCTCGCTGAGCCCTCATGAAACTCATAAAACCCACCAGGACGAAGGGCCTGTCTTTCAATAGGCGGGCAAGACTTTCTGTGTCGAGCAACTTGCGGGCAAGGATGGGTATCTGGGCACTGTCGGCAAGGTCGTTTTCATTTAAGTAATTCAAGTATTTTTTGTAGATATGACACAAAAGACCCGTCGGCTCTGTCAGGTGGGGGCAATTATCGGTGCAGCTTTTGCAGTTTAATGTCATCGAAAGGTCCTCTGGCGATGTGTCTTCGCCGATTAGCTCGTGAAGTTGTCGTCCTATGGTTTCTATGAAGGCAGGTTGCCCGATCGCCGGGATCTTTTCTTTCAATTCTTTCGACGATTCGAGGATATCGTGGACCAGATGCCTTACCACTAGCCAATGGTCAGGGGGGTCCAGCTGTCTTTTGACTACTGTTTCGAACCCAGATCTTCGAAGGATGTCGGAAAGTCCGCTGTACAGGTCTCCCCATTGCCATATCTGGGGCAAATTGAACCGAAATCCCTTTAAAGACAACATTTCAAGGAGCAAGTTCTTGTCCTCGCGGGAAGGTACTATGAATATGAGGTTTTTGCGGGCTTCGTATATCTCCTTTAGAGGTCTTTCAAGCTGCTTCGCCAATCTGTAGGTGTGAATGGTGATGGCCAAGAAGATCACCTCAATAAAACTTTATATTATGTGGTATATTGAATGAAGCGTAAATACCGGGGATGGACGATATCCCTGTTCAATCCTATGATATCATATGATTCGTTTTTCATGCCGGAAAATTACCGACAGCTCAAAGAGGAGAGTGACCTTCAGTGGACAAAAGTAATTTTAAAAGGATATTAATGCATATATATCATATTTTAAAACAAGAAAAAGACAGTTTTCTTACCATTACCTTCGGTACGACTATCTCTGTAATCGCAACCCTCACCCTCATCATGCCCTACAAATTTCCTGATTCCGGGCTGACAGGTCTGGCCGTACTGTCTTCCTATGTTTTCAACATTTCTCCGTCGTGGCTGTTTGCCATCGGCAACGCTGCATTGCTGGTCTGGGGATGGAAAGAGCTGTCTCCAAGGTTTGTGATACTCACGATTTATGGCGTCGGGTTGTTCTCTTTCCTTTTAAAGCTCCTCGAATTTATGCCGGCTCCTTCTTTAGATGATCTTTTCTTGATTGCCGTATTTGCAGGAGTCATAAAGGGGATAGGGGGAGGGTTGGTCTTCAGATCCGGAGCCTCCCTCGGGGGGACCGATATCGTTGTCGTCGCCTTAAGAAACAGATATGGGGTGGAAGTGGGAAAGTACGGCTTTTACATAAACCTGGCAGTCCTATTGATCTCCGCTCCGGTAATTGGTATCGAACGAACGGTGTACGGGCTTGTGGCTATCTACATAAGCGGAATTGCCGTTGATGGGGTGTTGAGGTCCTTCGACAGGAGAAGGCAGGTTTTCGTAATATCCAA
>DGDP01000128.1:2447-4220 GCA_002385485.1 Acetomicrobium sp. UBA3949
AAAGGCGAGGGGGGATTTACGGGACATGAACAGAAAGTAGTGATGTGTCTTTTAACTCCCCGACAGACTATGGAGTTGAAGAGATACTTAGCTATGGTCGACAAAAATGCCTTTATGGTCATAACGGAGGCTTCGGAAGTCGTGGGAAAGGGATTTAAGTCTTGGAAGGAGTTGTAAGGCTCTAGGTTGGTGATTTGGTTTGACGCCTTTGCATGGATTTATTTTGCTCCTTGGCGGAGTAGGGCTTTTTTTATACGGACTTAACGTCTGTCCCGAGAATATAAAGAAGTATCTCGGCAGAAGCGGAAAAGTGTTTTTGTCTCACCTAGGAGCCAGAAGAGGGTCATCTCTGCTCTTTGGTTTGGTCTTTTCGGTAATGGTGCAAAGCAGTGCTGCAGCAACATCATTTATCGTGGGCTTGGTAGAGGTGGGGCTTATGGCCTCCGAGGGCGCCCTCGTTGCAATAATGGGAGCAAGTGTAGGTACTGGATTAATCGTGTATTTTTTGAGCCTGGATGTTATTTTATACAGCCCTGTAGCCTTTTTCGTCATAGTGTTTTTTGGACGTTTCGCTAAAGGGCGCTGGAAGGAATATTTTAAGATAGCAGAGGGGATTTCCGTCGTGTTCCTGGGGATGACCCTTATAAAGCTGGGGTCTCAGCCGCTCGTCTATTCGGAGCTGGTGAGGAACCTGCTGTCTTTTTTGACAGGTTCCTTTCTTCTCATGGCTTTGACGGCTTATTTGCTTACATCGATCATCCAAAGCAGCACGGCAACCCTTGCTGTAGCAATGGGTATGGCCGGATCCGGCTTGCTCCCCTTTCCCTCTGTCTTGCCTATCGTTCTGGGAGCCTACGTTGGTTCTTCCAGCTCAGCCCTACTGGCGGCTTTGGGAAAGAAAAGAAAATCTCAGGGACTTGCATGGAGCACATTTCTTTACAGGGTCTTTGGAATACTGCCCATGATCCCATTGGGTGCCCTTTATGTGAAAATAGGAGAGAGCTTGCCCGTAACGATAGACGTTCATATAGCCTTTCTCCAAATATTGCTGGTATTGACTAACATGATCTTGCTGTTGCCCTTTGTCTCGTTTCTTTCCAAGATGGGAGAAAGGCTTGCCAGCTTCAGCGGCAGGGAATCCATAGAGCCTTTATACCTCGATTGGGCCTTTGTGGACATTACCCCCCTGGCAGTTTCGCTGCTTACGAAAGAGATAGTTCGAGCCTCCAATTTTTTGGAGGAATTTCTTTACGGATTGTTTCATGGAGACATAGACGAGGGACGTCTGTTTTTATTGAAGTCAAGTTTGCCCGATCTGGTCGATTCCTGTGTCCTCTATCGGTCGGCAATAACGTGGATTTCGAAGGAAGATAGCGCCCTTGTTAAGGAGTTCGTCGCCACCTCTTACTCCTTAAATGCCCTTAAAAATATGGTCACTCTGGCCACGGCAAGGCTTTTTCCCCTGCTCAGAGGAGAGAGGGAAGTTGTGGGATACTCTCTTCTCCTTTCAGAAATGGAGGAAATTAAGGGCCTTTTTTTCGACATCTTCACAAGCAGTCTAGGCGCCTATGCCCTGGACGATCCTTCCTTTGCGAAGAAGGCCTTTAAGCTCTACGGAGAGTTTTCTCAAATAATAGCTGAAAGAAAAAACAGGCTTATGTTATCTCATCATAGGATCGAGGGTGGCACTGAATTGATCGATCTGTTAACCCTGCTCGATGTCATTTTGAGAGAATCTCTGGAATTTGCGCGCGTAGCAAGACGTTATAATGA
>DGDP01000066.1 GCA_002385485.1 Acetomicrobium sp. UBA3949
CATGCCCATACTCTGGAAGAAGTGGGCAAGCGCTTCAACGTTACCAGAGAGCGGATAAGACAAATTGAGGCCAAGGCTTTGCGTAAATTGCGCCACCCCAGCAGGAGCAAAAGGTTGCGAGATTATTTAGAATAAAGAAAGGATTACTTAATGTGATCAATGAGAATTGTAATTGTAGAAGGCGAAGTATGAAATAAGGTAACTTTTAAAGAGGGGGTGCGATTGATGTTCGAAGACGTAGTCAAGGGATTGTTGAGGGAATGCGAAGGGAAGCCCTTTCTTATGTCGCTGTACGTTGATTGCGATAGAGTGCAAAGGTCGGCCAAGGAGATACTGATCGATCTTAAAAATCTTCAAAAAAAGGCCTCCGAGGAGGTGAAATACGTTTGCGGAGATGCTAATTGCAAACAATGTAACGAAACCATCGCTTCGATATTTAATGAGTTGAGCGACGAACTATCTCACGGTGGTTTCAGCGAAGCTAAAGGAGTCTCCTGTTTTGCTGACCTGCATGGAGATTACCGTCGATTTATAGGACTTCCCATATCGATGGAGAATAAAATAAAATTTCTGGACCACCCTTTTTTGGCGCCCCTTGTCGAAGCCCTATCCCCTCACAAACTCGCCCTCGTTGCGGTCGTTGAGGCCAGAAGGGCTACATTTTTCAGGGTATACGCAAGTTCCGTAGATAAGCTCATGACCTTGGAAGAGGATGTACCTCCCAAGGTTAAATCTGCAGGGTGGTATGGACTCGAAGAGACGAGAATTAAAAGACATGTCGAAGATCACGTGGAAAAACATTTGAAAAACGTCGGGGCAACCATGAGAGCCCTCTACGATGAAGACAATTATTCAACTATATTGGTGGGAGGCAACACGAATTACGCTTTGGTCGTTGCCGATCTTCTTAAAGAGATAATTACCGGAATTCCCGTCGAAATCTTGGAAAATCTTGGAATTACCGATCAGCCCAGGGCGGTAGTCGATGCTGTTGCCAATCATGCCCTTCAGACCTTTGTAGCCGAGAGTTCGAACTTGATCGAAGGCCTCATAACGGAGCATGAAAAAGGTGGTTTGGCCGTTGCTGGGCTTAGGGGGGTAATTCACGCTTCTAATCTTCATGCCATACATAAGCTCATTGTCGACAGTCATAAGGAGATAGCCGGCAAAAGGTGTTCTTCTTGTGGTGCATTGGGCTTGGATGAGGATCTCTGCCCCTTGTGTCATGGCAGGATGGAAGATATTGAAGACGTAATAGATCTTTTGATTTACAAGACTTTGTGCGATGATGGCGATGTGAGGGTGATTGGGGGCGAGTCACCTTTAAGGGAGTATGAAGGCGTAGGGGCAACTTTACGCTTCTCAATATAATGTGAAAACAAAGTCGAGTGGCAAAGAGTATGTCCCCGCTCGACTTTGTTTTTTGTTAAAATAAATAACATCGGTTCATGAGATTTGGGTTATAAGTTAACATGAACCTGATGTTGATACGAAATTAAAATCTTTGTGTTGATCGGGGCCTGTGTTATATTTATACTCATTTCCAAGGCGTTTGTGTCGCTAGAGGGGCATAGATAATGAGGATCGACAAGTATTTAAAGATATCCCATATTGTAAAAAGGCGTTCAGTGGCGCAAGAAATGATTGCGGCAGGAGTGGTAAGGTTAAACGGCAGGCCTGTCAAAGCTTCTTCTATGGTAAAGGTGGGCGACATAGTTGAGGTTGCCTTCCCAAGGAGGACTTTGAAGGTTTCGGTTATATGTAACGATGAGCTATTGTTGAAAAAGGGCAATCGCAGTTACGAAGTATTAGAGGAGCATGCAGTAGAACACAAGGATATACCTTAACCTGATCATTTAAGAGAGGTGAAGTTGATGGGCCACATAGTTGGCGTAAATGCTCGCGAAATTCTCGATTCCAGGGGTAATCCTACTGTTGAAGCAGAGGTTTGGCTGGATAGCGGATTAATGGCAAGGGCAGCAGTCCCCTCCGGTGCCTCTACCGGAAAGCATGAGGCTGTCGAGTTAAGGGACGGAGACGGACGTTACGGGGGTAAGGGCGTTCGTAGAGCCGTAGCCAATGTCAAAGAAAAGATAGCTCCCGAAATAATAGGGATCGATCCTGGCGAACAGGCGCTTATAGATAATATAATGATCGAATTGGATGGTACCTCGAACAAAAGCAACCTGGGAGCGAACGCAATCCTTGCCGTTTCCATGGCTGTGGCGAGGTTGGCAGCTATGGAAAGGGAACTTCCGCTGTGGAGATATATTGGCGGATTGGGTCCCTTCCTCTTGCCCACTCCGATGATGAACGTTATAAACGGAGGAGCTCATGCCGATAACAATCTGGATGTGCAGGAATTCATGATAGTGCCCCATGGTGCGGAAAGTTTTGGCGAAGCTCTTAGAATGGGGACGGAGGTTTATCACTCTTTAAAGAAGCTGCTGAAGAACAAAGGTAAAAATACATCCGTAGGCGACGAGGGGGGATTTGCGCCCGATTTGGCCGGTGCCGAGGAAGCCTTAGAGGTTTTGGTCGAAGCCATTGCCGGCTGCGGATATAAACCTGGAGAAGATATTAGTTTAGCATTGGACGTGGCTGCCTCCGAGCTTTACGATGATGGTCTTTATCGCTTTAAGGGGGAGGGAAAGGATTATAACCCCGAACAGTTAGTTGAGTATTACGTGAAATTGTGCCGAAATTATCCTTTCGTCGTGTCCATAGAGGATGGCATGGCGGAAGACGATTTCGAGGGCTGGAAGATGTTGACCCAGGCCCTCGGCGGTGAAATGCAGCTGGTGGGTGATGATATCTTCGTTACCAATCCGAAGAGGCTTGCTGTAGGTATTGAGGAAGGAATGGCCAATGCAGTGCTCGTAAAGCTCAATCAAATAGGGACATTGACCGAAACTCTCGAAGTAATAGACATGGCAGTCAGAAATTCCTATTCAGCAATAATATCCCATAGATCTGGCGAGACGGACGATCCTTTCATCAGTGATCTGTCAGTTTCCGTTGGAGTGGGCCAAATAAAGACAGGGGCACCTGCTCGTGTAGATAGAGTGGCTAAATATAATCAGCTTTTAAGGATCGCAGAAGATTTGGGCGATCTTGCGTTGTTTGCCGGGCTGAAAACCTTTAGAGGAAGGAAGGCAGAGAGATGAGAATAGCCGAGCCAACAGTTGAGAGATTGGTGCAATATATTCGTTATCTCGAGCGTTGTAGAGAAGCTGGGAAAAGGGTAATTTCTTCCCAAGAGATCGGCGACGGTCTCGGTATCAAGGCAAGCCAGGTCCGTAAGGATCTGTCCTATTTTGGCGAAATAGGGAAAAGAGGCGTAGGCTATAACGTAGAGAAGTTATATAGCCATCTTAATACAATTTTCGCCCCACCGAAGACCTGGAAAATAGCCATGATAGGCATTGGAAACCTGGGGGAGGCTTTGTTGGGCTATAAAGCCTTCGAGAGCGATAAGTTTCGAATTGTTGCGCTATTTGACATAGATCCGGCCAAAATAGGCCGCAAAATACACGGTATTCCCTGTTATGACGTCGAGGATATGCCTCAAGTGCTAAATGATGAAGGTGTAGAAGTTTTAATCATAACCACGCCTTCTTCGGCAGCCCAGGATGTCGTCGATAAGGCGACCGAGAGCGCTCCCATTAAGGGGATACTCAACTTTGCGCCGACCACTTTGGTTGTGTCGGAGCATATTATACTTTACAATGTCGATATATTTGTAGAACTCGAGAAATTACTTTTTTATATAAAGCTGAAAGAAATGGGGGGAAATATTTGGGGTTAAAAGATCTTTGCATTGTTACGAGATATTTATTAACTTAGACGTAAATTTAATTAATTTTTTATTAATATAGGAGGGATTTCCTTGAACGGACAAGCTGGGTTGTTGGGTATGATGTGGCCATTGTTGCTATTTATTGTGATATTTTATTTTTTGCTGATAAGACCGCAAAAGAAGCGCCAAAAGCAGCACCAGGATATGTTAAATTCCATCAAGCGCGGAGATCAGGTTGTCACGGCAGGAGGTATTTTCGGTACAGTGCGAGACGTTAAAGATGATAGCTTCATCATTGAAGTCAGCGACGGAGTAAAAATAAGGGTATTGAAGAATGCCATATCAATGAAACGTGGCGGTGGAGAAGCAGGAGAGGCGACGGCAGGATAAAAATAATAAAATATGCAATTCGATAGATAGGACGCGATGTTTTTTCTAGCGAAATTATATTAGTTGCTGCTTTTTCATTTAGGAGGTAGAAATCAATTGCCCAGACATGAACGCTGGAAAATAATACTGATCCTGGTTATTCTGATCGCTTCTGTTTTGGCTGTATATCCTCCGGGCGAAAAAATAAAGCTGGGTTTGGATCTCAAGGGCGGGGTTCATATACTGCTGCAGGCCAAGGGAACGCCGGATAACCCGATCACAGGTGATAGCATCGAACGTTTGATAGCCGTGCTGAGAAATCGAATCGATCAGTATGGTGTGGCTGAACCCGTCATTCAGCGAGAGGGCGGCGATCGAGTAGTCGTCGAACTGCCTGGGCTGGATGACCCCGAAGCCGCCATCGAACTGATCGGGAAGACGGCAATGCTTGAGTTTAGACCTGTGGTGGATGTAACGCCGGCAATACCGAGGGAGCCCGAAAGGCAAAACTACGACACTGATGAGGAATATCAATCAGCATTAAAAAGGTGGCAGGAGTATCGCGATCAATCCCTTTCCCTGGAGGAGGAGCTGCGGGTTCGCAGCCAAAGCGATCCTTCTTTTACGGTTGCAAGGGGAGAGGATGGGAGGATCTATTTATTGGGTCCTGCCGAGGTTACGGGTAAGCATTTGACGGATGCCAGAGTAGCCTTTGATAATTTGGGAAGACCTGTGGTGACTCTCAAATTTAACAAGGAGGGTACGAACCTTTTTGACGAACTTTCCCGCGAAAACATAGGCAAGCAAGTAGCCATCCTCCTCGATGGAATTGTCATATCTGCGCCTGTGGTACAGGAGAGGATAAGTGCCGGAGAGGCGCAGATCAGCGGCAGGTTTACCACGGACGAAGCCCAAAGGCTTGCCATAATGCTTCGAGCAGGAGCATTGCCTGTAACGGTCGAGATCCTGGAGACGAGGTCAATAGGGCCTACGTTGGGCGCAGATTCCATCAGATCGGGGGTAAAGGCCGGTCTTATCGGGGCTGCTTTGATCTTCATATTTATGATCATATATTACTCTGCAATGGGGTTAGTGGCTGATATCTCTTTAGTGATGACCATACTGTTGTTGCTTGCGGGTTTGGCCAGTTTCAAGGCAACCCTTACTTTGCCGGGGATAGCCGGGATAATCCTTACCATCGGTATGGCCGTAGATGGAAATATATTGATATATGAAAGAATAAAGGAAGAACTCAGGAGCGGAAAGACCGTCATGGCATCGATCGATACTGGCTTTAGAAAGGCCTTTATCACAATAATTGACGCCAATTTGACTACACTCTTCGCGGCTGTCTTCCTTTTCTATTACGGCACAGGGCCAATCAGGGGATTTGCTGTTACCTTGAGCATAGGCATTCTGGCGAGTGTTTTTTGTGCCGTTTTCGTAACCAGGGTTTTGCTGCGAATCCTCATATCTAAGCGGCAAAAACTATTGTTCCCCGCTTCTAAGGAGAGATCCTAATGTTTATTAAGTTGAAGTCGAACTTTAATTTTATGAAATACCGAAAAATAGCTCTTGGGCTCAGCTTGTGCCTGATAATATCGAGCCTCCTTCTGCTGGCGACCAGGGGTTTAAATTTCGGCATAGACTTCGCCGGTGGAATGCTTTTTCAGCTGGAGTTCGATGCTCCTCTATCTGTTTCGGAGATCAGAGCTTCTTTGGATGAGGCCGGTTTCGGTGGGGCTGTCATACAGCCTTATAGCGATAGAGGCGTTTTGATCCGCGTAAAAAGCGACAGAGAGGGCGACCAAAAGATAGTTTTGGACTCTCTAAGGGGTACTACGGACAAAGGCTTCAGGGTGTTGCGGGCCGAAATGGTCGGTCCAGTTGTGGGGAGTCAACTGCGCAAGAGTGCAGCACTTGCGACCGTCTTCGCCCTCCTTGCCATGCTTGCCTACATCACAATAAGGTTTAGGTTGAGGTTTGCGGTAGGTGCAGTCATCGCCCTCGTTCACGA
Organism: Acetomicrobium sp. UBA3949; assembly: GCA_002385485.1. Lineage (GTDB taxonomy): Bacteria > Synergistota > Synergistia > Synergistales > Acetomicrobiaceae > Acetomicrobium. The sequence goes on from DGDP01000066.1 coordinate 6,186, forward strand.
CGTGATCATTACGCTGGGCATTTTCAGCTTGACCTTTCAGGAAATATCCATGCCCTTTATTGCCGGCATGCTTACCCTTGTGGGTTATTCTATCAACGATACTATAGTCATATTCGACAGGGTTAGGGAAAATTCAAAGAACCCCAAGGGGATGGCTTTTGTCGATCTCTTCAACAGCTCGATCAATCAGGTGTTATCGCGGACTATCAATACATCTTTGACGACCTTTTTCCCCGTCTTGGCGCTTTTTTTGTGGGGCGGTAAAGCTATCTCAGATTTCTCTATGGCGCTATTGGTGGGAATCGTAGTTGGCACTTACAGCTCCATATATATAGCGGGAACGGTGGTTGTCGAGTGGAACATGAGGTCGCGCGGTAAAGCACTGTCGCAGGGGCGTTAAGTTCTTGAGTTTCAGGCTCTCGGGCAATCGGTCGCATAAAAGTTGGTTAGGCACGAATTTTCGTCCCGGTTGTTTAAATTGTATTTTGGGTTAGAATTAAAATTGATATGAATGCTTACAATATGAAAAGGAGGTCGTCCTATATGGATTCGGTAATTCAGTTGATTTTGGGAGGATTTGGCGTTAGCGACGACCTTGTATCTTTGTGTAAGTCTTATTTGAGCACACTGGTTGAAGAGGGTGCCATGGAACAGTGGGCAATGGATAGGGTGATAAGACAGCTCGAGGAAGAGCTTGCAAGAAGACGTGAGGCGTTGATCCAGGGGTTTAAAAGCGAGATGGAGAAATTTCTCTCCTTTTTGCCCTTAGTTACAGTAGAACAATTTAAAGCATTAGAGGCAAGGGTGAGAGCCTTGGAGGAAAGAGAAAACACTTGCAATTAGGGTTGTGCCAGCTTAAAGGAGGCGTTTTCGATGGTTATGAGTTTAACAGATCGACTAAAGGGAATGGTTTCGATTGCCCTCTTGAACCAGGTCGTCAAGTTGGTTGAAGAGGGAAATGATGAAAAGCTAGCTTCGCTGTTCGATACGATTTCTCGTTTGGCACCGGCAAAATTTCAACGGGAAACTTTCAGGGAAATGGCGCAAATGGCCAGAGAAAACCATCCCTTTGTTGGCGTATTTAGAAGGGTATTCCAGGAGCTTCATCCTAACTGTCGAAAGAAGCTCATCGTGAACCTTATAGTCAATTTCATGGTCCTCTCTCGCGGTATAAGAGACAGAAAGATGAGAGAGCTTGATATACACATACCCAATTTTATGGTGATCAGCCCGACTATGAGATGCAATCTGAAATGCAAAGGTTGTTACGCCGGATCCTATGACACGTCGGCCGATTTAACTGCTGAGGAAATTGATAACCTGATAACGCAGGCCAAGGAATTGGGAATGTACTTCTTCACTATATCCGGAGGAGAGCCCTTTACGAGGAAGGACCTTTTCGATATATGGGCAAAGCATGACGACTGCTATTTTCAAGTATATACAAACGGGACGTTGATTACGGATGAGGTTGCAGACAAATTGGTGGAGCTCGGGAATGTGGCCCCCATGATCTCCATCGAAGGAACGCCGGAGGAGACAGAATACAGACGAGGGCCGGGAATGTACGGTAAGATCATAGAGACCTACAGAAGGCTTAGGAGGAAGGGTGTACTTTATGGCTTCAGTGCGACATGTACTCGTTCCAGTGCTTCTTACATTTCCAGCGACGAGTTCATCGAGCACATGCTCGAGGAGGGTTGTAAGGTTGGTTGGTTCTTCCAATATATCCCAACCGGTCTCAACCCCGATCTCTCTTATATGGCAACACCTGAGCAGAGAGCTCACCTTAAGAAAAAAATTGAAGAGTGGAGGTCGAAGTACCCCATATTTTTGGGCGACTTCTGGAACGACGGCCCCTATGTCGATGGCTGCATTGCCGCCGGTTTTCGTTACCTGCACGTGATATCCAACGGAGATGTTGAGCCCTGCGTATTCTGTCATTTTGCCGTAGACAACATAAGGGAGAAAAGCCTCGTTGAGGTGCTGTCGAGTCCGTTCTTCGAGGCGATACGTTCGAGGCAACCTTACGACGATGATAATTTACTCAGACCATGCCTTATCATAGACCACCCGGCAGTGCTGAGGGAATTGGTCAGAGAGTACGGAGCACATCCTACTCATCCCGGGGCCGACAAGCTTCTCGATGAGCTTGCATCTGGATTGGACGAATACGCCAGAAGGATGAAGGAGATTTACGATCCAATTTGGGAGGAAAGAGAACGCCAAAAATACCTGAAAACCCTTGAAAAGGAGGATAACCCCGATATTAAGGGAAGGTATAAGAAAAGATGCGTTAATTGTGGCACAAAGGGCGAGAGGTAAATTTTATGGACTGAAGGTGGGGCTTTCATGAAAAGTTATGTTGTGGCTCTTGCGCTTGGAATGTTGTTGGCAGCTTTCTACGCTGTCCAAAATAGCGGAACCGTGATCGTAAAATTTCTGACGTGGCAATGGTCTCTTCATCAAGGCATATGGGAAGTGTTGGGCTTTGCTGCTGGGGCCGTTTTGATGTGGATTACTTCTTTATTTGCTCAGTTAGAATATAAGAACAGATACAAAAGCGACACAAAAGAGCTTAAAAGGCGCATTGCCGAA
>DGDP01000043.1 GCA_002385485.1 Acetomicrobium sp. UBA3949
CAGGATGTCCATAGCCCTAGGGGCTTTCGTTGAAAACACTTCAAGCGTCAAATTCAGAATATGTCGTGCCGCAGATATGTCAGGTGCTTCAAAGATCGCCCTCAAGGTATGACTTTAGGTCTTTCTGCATGTTCTTGGGACATGAGTTAAACAACCTGGTGAAGTGAGTCTGACACCTCTGCCAAGTCGATCCTTGAAAATGCCTCTCTACGGCGTTGACCAACCTTACAAGTTATCCGATATCACCATATCGACCCCTTTAAGCCCTCTTGCCTTTAAGTCCTTGAAAAAGTGGGACCAGCTTTCCTCAGTCTCGCTATTTCCTAACTCCATCCCCAAGATCTCCCTATATCCTTCCTGGTTAATTCCCGTAGCTAAAGGCGCGCTAAAGGGCCTTACCTTGCTCACCTTCTTTTGTCTTGATGACAATGCCATCCAAGATCAGAAAGGGATAAGTGGTTTTAGATAAATCCTAACCCTCCAGGATTTAAGTGAAACATCAAGATCTTTTAAGCTCTAGATATGGTCGATGCCGAGCATGTGTCCCGCGTAACTTTTCCGTTATCCTGGTGACCTTTCTGGTCGAAACGCAAGGACCATATCCATCAAGGTAGCAATCAATGCTTTTTCGCTTCTTTGGTAGCGCTCAAATAATCTATAGTGAAAATGCCGTCCCTTATCTGAGGTACTCTTAATGTCAAGGTCCCAACTCTGGTGGTTAGATGCCTTTCCTTATATCCGTTTCGCATTCCCTTTCTTTCTTCCGTGCGTTCGTAAGGCTTTGCATCGATTTGCTTTAGTTCTTTATTGTTCCAGAAGTTGATTTGTAAATTGTTCTACGACTTTCTTCAAGCTTTCGTCGTTGCCGGAAAATAAAGACGTCAATCCTCCTCATTCAAGGTAATATAATATTGGGTCATCGTTGACCCTTTCGATAGTTTGGGTATGTGACAACTTTATTCTATCAGAGGGCGATGACACCTTTCTAATTACTTTAGAAAGGTGTCATCCTAAATTCTACAGATAATATCATACGTAACTAATAAGTATTCATCTTTAGTGCAAATTTACACTAACAACAGCAGTTAATCGCTATAATAAGGAATAAGACTTTGGTAATTGAATTTAAATATCTCAACAAAACACGGAGGCATGCAGATGGCAGATATGTATTGCGGCAACTGCAAAAGGATGGTGGGAACAAAGAAAAACCTGACGGGTGGGATAGTCTGCATATTAATTGGGCTTGCCCTGTTATTGTTTATCCCTATGATAGGCTTGATTTTGGGTCCCGTATTTGGACTGATTGGCATAGTACTTTTGATTGCAGGCGGAAAAAGATGTTCCGTGTGCGGAGGGAAAAATATAAGTCGCGTGAATCCAGATGCCGCCAGCGATTCTTCAAATTCGAATTCAAATAGTTCACCTTAAATAAAAGGGTGCCTTCGAAGGCACCCTTTTATTTTTGTATTCGCTGGTTATATTATCGCAGAAATCCTGCAAAGAAAATAAAAAGATATATAGCTATCTATTTTGGTTGTATATCAAACTTATCTGACATAACAAAAACCACCCCGTATTTCAGCGTTGTCTCCGATTCATGAATTATGTTGCCTTTCCCATCTAACAGCTGTATTTTCAAGATACCGTCAGGGCTTAATTTTTGAAATCCGGCGCTGACGCTATCGGCAATTACTCTTTTTTCCCATGGAACTTCGATGGCGAGGCCTTCATCTTTGGTTTTGTTTTTATTTGTAACTGTTACAATTCCATCGGCATGCAAGCCCTCTGTCCCAGTAATACGAATCACAAATTCCTGCGTGGCCAATCTACTCACATCGGAAGACAAGCTCACCCATAAGGTTACGCTTACTGCCACAACACACAACGCAACAATAATATAATGGTGTTTTTTCACCTGTATTTCACCCCTCTGCAACTTGTAATGACCTTAATAAAGGTAGGGCATCATAGCTATGAAGTAAACCATTGTTCAACATACACTCGTAAATGGATAATCGCGCTGCTCTATTTCTTAGATTTAACAAAAGAATATAGTAAAGAACAATCATTTTTTATCTTGTATATAATTTGAAATTCAGCACCATCTCAGGCAAATCACCATAATAAAAACTATTCCAATCTATTTACTCATATGTCTCTTTTGTAAATTCAAATTTCATAAAAGTCCGAGGTCAACAGGAATCTATCGCTCTAGCAGTAAAAACAATGATCTAGCTGAGGTACCTCTTTGTAAGGTCTTTTAATCTTGATTGCACAAAAGAGATAAAATAGGGTCACTTTGCGTATATAGCTCGCCTCATCCAAGCCCTGAGGTCTTAAGGTGTACAACCAACCTTAGGGGCTACGGAGCTAATGGCAGCCCACCATCGAAGGATATTACTTCTCCTGTTCAAACTCCATTCGAACCGCCCGTCCTATTAGCTTTTGTAAGTATCTGATACGGTTTTTAGACTTTATCCTCTGGAAGCAATTTACTCTCCGGAAAAAAGCAGGGCGGTTAGGATAGTTCAATAACCTTTTCCCGTTTTCACGGCTACACCAACCCTGTAAAACTTTTTTTCTGACTTGGCGTAAACAGGGTCGTCTCTCAAATTTCCCCTAATGTGAATTTCCGCTTTCGTCATTGCCACTTCTATCGCTCTCCTTTTGTTTTATTTCTTTTCTTAATTGCTCCATATAGGAGTCAACTTCACTTTTTTCCTGTATTTCCCTTTCCTTAGCCCGAAGTTTCGGAGAATCGAAGGATAAGATAAAATCCGAAACGGAGACCAGGTAGCTAAAATCCATTTCCTGTTCTCCCTTAGGAGTCCAAACAAGCGCCTTATTCCCTTTGACGCCCGTTACTACCATGGCTACATCCATTTGGACGTATAAATCCCGCCTTAAGGCCCACTTGCTTCCGGTTCCTATTCCGAGAAAGGGACCTATAAAGGAATAAACCGCTTCGGAAGCCATCTCTCTATCGGATTCCATATAATCTTCGTCTACATGTACGTATAAAAGCTTTCCCGTTTCGGCTTCTTCTTTTAACTCTT
>DGDP01000041.1 GCA_002385485.1 Acetomicrobium sp. UBA3949
ATACAGGGGTGATAATTATGTTGGATCGCAAGTTGCTCAAAATGCTTAACGAACAACTAAACAGAGAGATATATTCAGGTTATTTGTACTGGTCAATGGCTTCTTGGTTTGATGCCAACAATTTAAAGGGTTTTGCCCACTGGATGAAAAAACAGGCCGAGGAAGAGATAGATCATGCAAAGAAATTCTATGAATATATAAACGACAGGCGTGAAAAGGTCGAGATGTTGCCTGTTGAAGCTCCAAAGTCCTCGTGGAGTTCGCCTTTGGAGGTCTTTGAAGACACCTTTGCCCACGAACAAAAAGTAACTGAAATGATCAACAGTTTGGTAGATGCAGCGAGGGAAGCTAACGACCATGCAACTTTCGAATTCCTTCAATGGTTTGTCAAGGAACAGGTCGAAGAAGAGGCCAATGCCGAAGAGATAGTCCAAAAGCTGCGCTTCGCCGGAGATTCTCCAAGCGTTATATTAATGTTGGATCAGGCGCTGGGATCTCGGGAGGATTAGTTGAGTCTTCTAAAGGAGGCAGGTCTATGGGTGTCGATAAGGTGGATTTGCAGGCTCTCTTTACCCTAAGTTACGGGTTATATATAGTGACGGGGGCCAGCGAAGGAAGGTTGAACGGTCAGATAGCAAATGCGTTGATGCAGGTTACTGCAGATCCTATATGTGTGGTTGTAGCTTTGCACAAAGATAACTTGACTACAGAGCTGGTCGAAAAGAACAAGGCCTTTGGAGTGTCGGTTCTGGAAGAGGATACGCCAATGCCATTCATAGGGACTTTTGGGTTTAAATGTGGGAGAGATATAAATAAAATGACTCAATGTCAATACAAGATTGGCGAAACAGGCGCGCCCTTGGTATTGGACCACGCCCTTGCCGTTATTGAGGCAAAGGTCATAGATATAATTCCAGTATATACTCATAAGCTGTTCGTTGCAGAGGTTGTGTCAGCTGAGACCATAAAAAGCGGTACGCCCCTAACGTATGCCAATTATCGTTTGATAAAGGGCGGAAAGTCACCCAAGAATGCGCCGACCTTTGTCTTCAACAAAGCTTAATTATGAAATAAGTGGGGCCCTCTTTTGCTTAAGGGTGAAATGAGTTTGTCTTTGGTCGAGTTTTTGGAAATGCTTTACGCCAAATATAACGATAAAGAGAAGGCAAGAGAGGACCCGGTCTATTTTTTGCATAGTTTCGATGATATTCGTGCAAGGGAGATAATTGGGATTGTTGCTGCCTCCTTGGCTTTCGGGCGAGTTTCTCAGATCATAAAATCTATTGAGAAAGTCGTCGCCATAATGGAAGATAATCCTAGAGATTTCCTTTTGAAAGTGCCTGTGGATTATTTAATGGCGAAGCTCAAGGGATTTAAACATAGGTGGGTCAAGGGAAGCGATATTGTTAGCCTTTTGTATGCCTGCAAAATTTTGATTGCACGATATGACTCGCTGGAGTCTCTCTATGAGCATTGCAAGGCTGGGGATTCGGACCCTGCTGTTGGTTTTGCTGTTGCCCTTAGAAATGCATCGCCTGAGGATATAAGCGTTCTAATCCCCGATCCAGGGAAAAATAGCCCGTGTAAGAGGCTTAGGCTTTTTTTTAAGTGGATGGTTAGAAAAGATAATGTAGATCCGGGGGGTTGGACAGTCGAGACACCTGCCAACTTGGTAGTTCCTTTAGATGTGCACATGTGGAAATTCGGAAAGGAATTGGGATGGATTAAGAGGGCTTCTCCTGATGCAAAAGCTGCAATAGAACTTACGCAAGCCTTCAGGCTTTTTTGTCCCGATGATCCCTTGAGGTATGATTTCGCCCTATCCCATCTGGGAATGGAGGCCAAGGATTATCGTGAAGTCATTTCTGCCGTTAAGAAATTGAGTAAGACCTACGATTGCGAAGGCAAGAACTAGCCGTTAAATTATAAGCTGCAAAGGGGTCTTTAACGAAATGGGCAAAAAGTTTCCCGAGTTATGCGATGTCATATATGCATATAAAGGAATCGCCAGAAAGGTTGCTGTAAAACCGGATACGTCACTGCTCGATGCTTTGATCTCCGCCGGCATCGTTTTAGACGCAGCTTGCGGAGGGCAGGGAAAATGCGGGCAATGTCGCGTCTTGGCCAGAGGGGCTTTGACAGAGCCGTCTGATGAAGAGGTTGATAAATTGGGGCCCGAGATCTTGGGTCTGGGCTGGCGTCTTGCCTGCCAGGCTTTTGTTAAAGGCAATGTTGAGGTTATTGTAGACGATTTTAAAACTGACTCGCGTAGCAAGCTCATCGATTCCGCCTTTTTCGAGAAAAATTTCATTTTACACCATCCTTCCGTAATGGAAGAAAAAGTGAACCTTCGCTGGGATGATCTAACGGCAGGGAGTGTGAGTGAAGCCCTTGCTAAAGCATTGGGAAAGGAAGAATTGAAGATAAGGCCGGAAGCATTGCAGGAGATGTCAATATATTGGGAAGAAGGGGAGGGCTGGAGGGGCAGTATGGTTAAAATTGACGAAGAGTATGTGGCTATTTTTTCTGGGCATGAGGAAAAACCCCTTTGCGCCTTCGTCTGTGATGTCGGCACTACGGCTATTTCTATCGTTCTGTTAGATTTGAAGATTGGCAAGATACTTTCGCATCGTACTATTGCGAATCCTCAGAGGAGTTTTGGAGCGGATATTATTTCTCGCATCTCTCAAGCGATAAACCCAAAAGATTTATTAAAGATGCAAACAATGTTGATCGACTCCATCGCCATGTCGATGCGACAGTGTTTAGAAGAGACAAATATATCTAAGGAAAGGGTATTTGAGATTCTGATTTTGGGCAACACTGTTATGGAACATCTCTTTTGGGGGATATCCCCTAAACCTCTAGCCAGGACTCCCTATGTGCCGGTCTTTAAGGACATTTTAAGTTCCGAAGGTTTCAGGTTTTCAGCACTGCCAATGCACCCTTCTGGTCGGATTTGGTCGATGCCTATAGTCGATAAATTCGTGGGCGGAGATATGGTCTCCTTGCTTTTTGAGTTGCTTCCCCTAGGTCCAAAAATTCCATGCCTCGTGATAGACCTTGGAACGAATGGGGAAATAGGGCTGATTTTGGATGAGAAAATATTTATCACTTCCGCAGCGGCCGGGCCTGCCTTTGAGGGTGGTGCGATCTCCTGTGGAATGGTTGCAACCGATGGAGCGATTTATTCTCTCGAGGAAGATGGCGAACATGGCATAAAGGCACTGACAATAGGAGAAGGGGTTGCCAAAGGACTATGTCTGTCTCTTATACAAATC
>DGDP01000082.1 GCA_002385485.1 Acetomicrobium sp. UBA3949
ATCATGGCCTTTGTGGCCTCGGGTTTCGAGCACAGCATCGCCAATATGTACTTTATGGCCCTTGGCATTCTTCTAAAAAACAACGAAGGGCTGGTCTCTCAAGCCGGTTTAAGCTCCCACTCACTCGACGCTCTTTCAGTTAGCGGGTTTTTAAATAACATCATCCCCGTTACTTTGGGAAATATCATAGGAGGCGTTGTATTTGTAGCTCTGTTTTACTACTTGGCCTATAAGGATAAGATTAAAGCTTGATTTTTTATTTTATATTTACAAAAAAGACAGCGTCGGTTTTAAAGACCGGGCGCTGTCTTTTTTGTATTAAAAATCTTTAATGTGACATGTATTTTGTTTTCAATGTACGGATCATGTCTTTTGCTTGGACGAAGACCTCTGTTGATATTCCCTTCGAATAGTCCGTAAGAAATTGGATGGCCAAATCGGGGTCCGTGTTATACATCTCCAAAAGCATTTTCTCCAGGTATGGTTGACTTTCTATGCTTTGGCGCTCTGTCTTTTTCCATTCGCTCCTGACCCAATCTATCTCCTCTTTGTAGTTCATGCCTACCAGATTTTCTAGCTCCGTAAAGGTATAGTAGGCAGAGGCGTCATTAAATTGGAGGACCTCAGGTGCCGGATCAAAGTGGTAATCGAGGAAAGATCGTTTAGTATTAAGTGGGGTCTCTTCAGCGACCTGCCATTGATGAGGGATTTCCAAAATTCCCAAATACCAGGGAACGTAAACGCCGGTGCAGGGCGATCCCGTGGCAAGCCAGTATATGTTTCCTATCTCTTTGGGCATTCCGCTTCTTAACTGGGCTATAAATGAGGTATTAGTTGTGGCAACGCAAATCTTTCTTACACCGACGCTGTGGGGAGTCCCCTTTTTATAGCCTGGGTTTTCGTCGAGCTCTGTATTTTCGTAGTGGAATCTGAGTATATCAGCCATATCCTCCAAGCCCAGCTTGCGGTTTGGCTTGACAGTAGTAGGCAATTTCCATTCGCCCTCCAAGAAGACAGGGTTTTTACCCGTCAAAAGGTAATGAGCTCCCCACTGCCTGTATGTATTTGACTTGGCCGTTCGGCTTTCGGGATCGGCAAAGACTTTGGCGAAGTCGAAGGGTTCCTTTTCATTGTACCACCCCTTCTCGATCGCATATTTCTTCAATCCCTTGGACGCGATGAAGTTTTTGGTATCTTTAAAATCAATATCGTGTATCACGTAGACGTTGGGAATGAAATATACTTGATCGTCGAGCACTCGCATGGCTACATAATGTTTGCCCCTCATTGCATGTAAAACCCATCCTTCATTCGAGTCGGCTATTTGATATGAACGACCCGGATGAGCGTAGCCGAACTCATCGAGCAACTTGGTAGCGATTTCTACACCTTCTCTGGCGGTTGAAGCTCGCTGGAGAATAATGTGGCGCAACATGTATCCAATCCCGCCGTCGGTAAGTTCTGCCTCTTCAGGTTGCACTCTCGAGCCAGCCCAATTGCTTCCCAGGGCCACCCCTTTTTCGTTTATGCCTCCGTCGCTCCACTCCAACCCTACGTTTTCGGACCAAATATAGGCGTATGTCTCTGGAACCTGTGGCACTTTGCCGCCCCGCCTCAACTGGACATATTCGTTATCTTCGTGTTTCATGTGTGGAACATACCAGTGCAGGGTGTTGCATATTCCTCCGTTGTCCTCGTTGTGACCCAATAAAACCGAACCGTCGTTAGTGGTGTTCTTACCGGCAATTATCGTAGTGCAGGCGAATGACGTCGCGCCAAATAGGAGTGTAGTCAACATTATGAGCCCAAACCCTACCAAAAGGTTATTAAGAGATATCTTCACTCTGCAAGCCTCCTTCAATTTGTTTGAAAAAAAAATGCCTTTTGCTCCCCCCGTAAAGTGGGGAAGTAAAAGGCATTTCGTCTTGCCTATTTATCTTTCAGATCGTGAGGGCAGGAAGAACTTTTAATCTTCGGTTTCAATGTTGATCCGATAGCCGCCTTCCTCTTCTGGCTCCTTCTCAGGTATGGCGATCGTCAAAAGCCCGTTTTTAAATTTGGCCTTGGCCTTTTCGGGTATCACTTCGACAGGAAGCGATATTACCCTGGAAATCTTGCCGTAATACCTTTCAGATCTTATTACATCCTCGGACTCCACTTCTCTACTGGCACCCTTTTCGGCCCTCAAGAGTACCTTGTCTTCATATACCTTTATATCCACATCGCGTGGATCAATGCCCGGCATCTCCGCCTCGACTATCACGTTTCCGTCTTTGCGATATACGTCTACCGATACCGCACCTCCACCCAACACCGGTGGCACAAATCTGCTAGCAAAATCGTCAAACACTCTGCTTATCTCCTCCCACAGTCCGCGTCCTCTTCTTTCCGGTAATTCAGGTCTTTTCATGGAAGATCACCTCCTGACTTTGATCTTTCTTGACCTTCGATTTCATTGTACCAAAAAGGATGGTCAACTCAAACCAACCCACTCCCAGTTAATGCCGATTAAATACAATTAATGGAAAATATACTGCGATTTAGGGCTTTTATTTAACCTTTACTTCGAAATTCGACGTTAATGGCCAACGCATGTTATTCAAACGCTTTGTAATCCCTTCCTGCCTTTACCCGATTTTTATGTTTTCGTCACTGCTTTTTAATGTCCAAAATGGTTCCGCCCGTTAACCTTACGAGTTCGTCGGGGGAAATAGGGAAAAAGGCGTGGTCGTTGCCAGCAGCAGCCCATAATGTGTCGTATTTGCGTACATCTTCATCTATCAATGCTTTCATTTTAATATTATAACCTACCGGCGGAACGCCGCCTACTTTATATCCGAAATTTTCTTCGATATAATCGGGTCCGGCCATCTTGATCTTACGTCCTCCGAGGGCTTTTTTAACCTTTTTTATGTCGACCTTATTTGAGCCGCTCATCAGGACCAAGACAGGTTCTTCGTCAACGAGGAATATGAGGCTTTTGAGGATGTGTTCTTCAGGCACGCCTATCGCCCTTGATGCGTCTTCTACGGTGAATATGGTTTTGTCGCTCACCAGAATTTCACCCTCATATCCAAGTTCCTTTAATTTTTCCCATACCCTTTGGACTTCTTCCGTATAATGCCGATCTGCGTTCATGATTTCCTACTTCCTTTCGTCTATAGTTCCATATAAGGCTCTGTAAACTTTATAGTTGGATAAGACTTTTCTTACGTAAGTTAAGGTTTCTTCAAAGGGTATGTCTTCGATCCATTCTATTTCGTCGAAATCCTCTTCCTCAGGTAACCATCGCAATACGTTGCCAATGCCTGCGTTGTAGGCAGCTAACGCTAAGGGCAGTTTCTCGAGCCTTCCGATAAGCCAGGAGAAATGAGCTACGCCGAGGCGTATGTTCGTATCCGGGGAATATATATTGTAATTTTTAATTTTCAATTTTGTAGCTTCGTCCTTTGCCGTCGCTGGCATCAGCTGCATCAACCCACTGGCTCCCACCCAGCTTGTGGCATTGGGGTTGAAGGCGCTCTCTTGGCGCATGATGGCCCACACCACATGGGGGTCTACGTTGAAATCTTTGCAGGATACCTGAACTTCTTGCGCGAAGGGAGTGGGATATAGGGCTTTCAGTAAATCCCTGTAGTACAAGTTTTCGGCCTTTAAGGAGTATTCGAGGGCCCTTACAACGTTATAAGCGATGTCGAAATTGCCCAGCCACTCATAAATACGGGAAGCCCTGAAACGGGCCGACGGTGTATTTTTCTGAGACAAGATCCTGCTTTCCCAAAAAAGGAACCCCCATGCTTCCATGGCGCTCGGTTTACTTTGAAGTTCCTCGGGAAGACCTTCTCTGATCTTGCCCTCTATATTATTTTCGACTAATAAGCCGTAGTATGATAGAGGGTAATTAGCCTTTATCTGATCTTTTAGCTTCAAAGCTTCTTCAGCATTTCCCGATTCTTCAAGAGCTCTTGCTGCCCAGTAGAGGTTCCGGGAAGCCCAGAGTGCATCTCCTTTATAGGTACTTGCCCGAATGAAAAATTCGGCTGCGTTGAGATTGTCTTTTTCTTTCCAGGATTTCCATCCCATACGCCACAGCAGTTTCATCGAGTAAAAGTCGTCTTTTCCGGAAAGAAGCTTTGCTGTCAGAGCTTTTGCAGTAGCATTGTCGCCCCTGTCTTCGTAAAAGGATATGAGGTGATAGAGGGCAGCCCTTGCCAATTCGCCGTCGGGAGCAGCAACGTTCTTTAAAATTTCTATTGCCTTGCCGTTTCCAAGCCTCGCCAAAGTAGCGAGCCTTCCAACGGAAGCAACGGAGTAATCCCCGCCCCTTTTTGCCAATTCGCCCCAAAGAGCGGCCGCCTCTTCGTAATTTTTAAGTCTGTAATTGGCATAGGCGCGATAGTAACAGGCCTTTTTCCAAGAAGGAGAACTTTCATCCACTTTTTTTAGAAATTCCACGGCCTTCCTGTAATCTCCGTTTAAAAAAGCTGCATGGCCCAAGTAGAGGCACACTCTTAAGTCCTTTTCGCAATCCTGACTTTGCAGAAAGCTCAATGCCGTCGAGTTGCGCGGCTGAAGGTCCAACAAGGCAAAAGCTTCCTCAAGACCTGCCGACTTTATGGAAAACAGCGCCGTCAGTGCCTGAACCTTTTGGGGATCATCGGAGGCAGAAGACAACATGGCTCGCGCCCACTTCTCCTTTTCGTCGCCGTCTTCTACCCGAAAAAGGGCGTAAGCGACATAAAAACGAAGCGGTTCGGGTGATTTAGGCCACAACTTATAGAGCAAAGCCTTTGCTTCACTTTCTTGACCTGTCCGTTCAAAGGCTAAAGCTGTATAAAACTTGCCGAAGGGTCTTACCGAAGGCGGGAAATCGTCCTGTATCCTGAGCAATATCTCCAGCGCCTCATCGTATCTGTTCTGAAGCCAGAGACCGTTGGCGTAGACAGACCATTCTCTGGGAGAAAGCGAATTACCCGTCAACGCTACAAATTCGTCAAGCTGTTCCCACTGTTTTGCCAGAAAAAGAGTGTCTACACTATCAGCTAAGGCCGGCTTTCCCAAGACAGTCAAGCAAAAAAAGACCGATAACGCACCAAATAATGCAAGACACTTTCGCAAAGGTAAATTCCCCTTCCCTTAATACGATATCGCTTCTAGTATAATATATCCCATGATAAATTAAAAACTAAATATCATGGGATATATTTTTTGAAATCCTGTGTTATAAAAAGTATTTGACCTTAAAAGTGACGTAGTTGGAGTTTACTTCTTTTGGGTAACCTCCGAGCAGCAACAGCACGAAATGCCTTCAGAGTCTTTTGAATTTAAAAACTGTCTGAAATGTTCCAGGAATTTCGGTTTTTCGTAGGGGCAGGTATGGAGAAACTCGATAAAAGATACGAGGCGTTCCAGACAGCTTGATGAGATGTAATGTTCAATGGCGCAGGCATTTTCCTTCGCCTCATCGCTTGGCAGTTCCAGTACATCTTCGAAGAAACGTCTTATTAACTGCTCTCTTTGTATTAAAGACTTTGCCTTTTCCCTACCCGGTTGCGTAAGCTCGAGATAGCCGTAGGGCTCCTGGGCCACAAGACCGTCTTCCTTTAACAAAGATATTATGCCGACTACGGTAGGAGCTCTAACTCCCATGACTTGAGCTATATCTTTTATGCGAACCGCCCTGTTCTTTTCTGCGATCTTGTATATCTCCTTGATGTAGTCCTCTTTTCTTGGAGTCATATTAGACATTAGCATCACCTATCTTTTTTAGCTTAGTATAATTATGGAGGACATTTCATGTTTAGTCAAGATAATGCTATCATATAACGTACACTTTAAAGGGGTGCGAGATCTTATGAGTTTGGGTCTGAAGATCAAAAGGATCAGGCAGCAGCGGGGGTTGACCCAGGGCGAATTGGCCAGTATCGTTGGGGTTAGCTCCGGCTACATACAAGCTTTGGAGAGCAACAGGAGAAACGGTTCCTTGAAAATACTAAAGAAGATAGCCGAGGCGTTGGCCGTCGATACATCGGAGCTGCTTGAAGATATGCAAGAAAAGGCGAATAAAGTACATTTAGATGCGCTGTTATCGGACATATCTACCGAAATTTGGTATGGCGGCAAGAGGGTGGACGAAAGAAAAAAAGACATGCTTAGAAGGGTATTAGACGCCATTTTGCTGAGCGAGGGAGAATAGATATGCAGATCAGAAAGCCGACTAACGTTGACATGGGAAGCGATTCTGTCTCCCGTGTGTTGACGCGACTTGCCATTCCTTCGATGATTACCATGTTTGCCCACACGGTTTTTCATATAGTCGATACCATGTTCATCGCCTGGCTTGGGACGGTGCCGCTGGCGGGCATGTCTTTGATGATGCCGGTGATATTTGTAGTCTATGCCCTCATGAGCGGCTCTACTATAGGGGCTACCACCCTTATAAGCAAAAATTTAGGCATGGGAAGACTTTATCGAAGTCGCTATCTGGCGAACGCTGCCCTATCTTTAGTATTTTTGATATCTCTTTTTCCATGCCTGCTTTTAATTCCTACTATAAAGGAGCATTTCTTCTCCTTTCTGGGGGCAAGCCCGGAGGCTCTTGTGCATATAAACAGATATCTTTTCTGGCAGGTTTGGTCCTTTCCCGTTGCCTCCTGGTCCCTTTTGCTAGATGCCGTTTACAGGAGCCAGGGAAACGCCACCATGCCGATGTACGCGTTATTGATAGGAAATGCCGTAAATATGGCTTTGGATCCTCTGCTGATCTTTACCTTTGACATGGGCATCGGAGGAGCTGCTCTGGCGACCCTTGTGGGCAGAACTTTGACCTTCGCTTACTCTTTTTTGAAGTTGAGACACTACAGTGATATATTTCCTAAGTTTATCTTGACAAGAAATACGATCCCAACGTGGCGAAGTATCATAGTCATCGGTTTGCCTCTTTCTCTTTCTCAGATCAGCTTTTCCGTCGGCGCCGCGCTGTTAAACAGGGTATTTGCGCAGTATGGGGAAGCTGCCATTAGCGGTTGGGCTTTGGGCAACCGCATAGAGGATATCGCGTTCTTGCTGGTGTTTGGGTTGAATGCTGCCCTTGTCCCCTTCGTCGCCTAT
>DGDP01000096.1:0-425 GCA_002385485.1 Acetomicrobium sp. UBA3949
TAAGGATTTTTGTTTCGCTGATGCTCGGCATGAAGGAGGAGGAAGAGGAGAAGTGTTGGGCTGAATTGGGCTTTTCGGGGAGGCTTGTCTTTCCCGAGGGCACAACTGCGGATGACAAGGCGTTCATTAAAAAGCTCCTCTTAAGCAAGTTCGTCGAAAGCAGGTTGACCGAAGTCGGTTTTACGATTGGCCCGTCATTAAACGCCAAGTCTCTCCTTAAAATCAGGCTGGTTTCAGACTTAGGGTTCATAAGGGCAGTGTGGCTGCAGGTAGCACAGGCCATGACGGGCATGCGGGGCATTTATACTTGCGACAACTGTGGGAAACTCTATGTCAGGGAGGGGAGAAAGCCTCCAAAGGGAAGGTTAAACTTTTGCCCCGATTGCGGGGAGGGCAAAAGAGGTTCAAAGAGGGCTTATTACCGA
>DGDP01000096.1:568-62899 GCA_002385485.1 Acetomicrobium sp. UBA3949
ACTGAAAGGAGGGAAGCCTTGCAGTTCACAAAAAGGCGTAGTTTTAGGAGCTACCACAGCACAGCAGAAAATACAGGCCGACGCTCCAAAAGGGGACAAAAAAAATTCCCGACAGGCCAAGAAGGCTGTCAGGAACTGGGTTTACGACACTTGCCATGGCGACCTACGGCTTAGGAGGCCGTCGCTCTATCCTACTGAGCTACAGGCCCGTCAAGGACGGAGTTAATATTATCATGAACAACGGTTGTGATTCAACTACCTTTTAGAGAAATTCCAAAAATTACGAGATGGTTAAGAGGTAACTGAACACTTCTCACAATCTGTGAAATGATATTTCTTGTATTTATTACGTATCTATGTCGACCGCATTAAATATAACGGTCAAGCAAAACCAAGTTTATATACACGCTGATAATTTGCAAATATATTGCAACAGCATAATTAAGCCTTTATCTAGAAATTCTATTATAATTCGTAACCTTCAAGCGATACTCATAACTTTTCCAGCATTCTTTTAGCGAAAACAACAGCCCCTCCCGCCTATAAAACCAAGGACGGCAAATTTCTCTTACCCTGTCGACATCATCTTTCATTTGAGCAACTAGCCCTTCTGCTGATTCAAACTTTTTTTCTTCTCTTATGTGGGCCAACAACAGAACAGCGATCATTTCACCGTAGAGATCTCCTTCGAATTGATCCAAATGCACTTCTATCCTAATTTCATCTCCTCTTTCGAAAGTGGGATTACATCCTATGTTTAAAGCTCCACACCACCATCTATCATTAGCCAAGACCGCCGTCGCATACACCCCTTTAGGGGGTAGCAGTTTAAGTTCTGATGCAAGTAAATTAGCCGTAGGAAATCCCAGTTTCCGCCCCCTGTGATCGCCTTCCGTAACTGGTGCTATGATGAAATAGGGATATCCCAACATGGCTTCGGTTTGTTGTATATATCCTTTTTTCACGAGCTGCCTTACCAGGGAACTACTCACAACCGAACCGTCAATTTTAAACGGCGGTATAGCCGCGAAAAACCAGTCTTTTTTTGTTAGGTAACTTTTCAAGAATTCGACGTCACCGGAGCGATTTTTACCGAATTTGAAGTTTTCACCCACTACTATTCCTCTTACTTTATATCGAGATCCTAACTCCTCGATGAAATCTTTTGGGTTTAAATCTTTCACGTTGCTGAAGGGGATTTTTATAAAATCCGGAATATTGAGGAAAGAAGCTATAAAATCCCTCTCCGAATCTGTAAAAAGGGGAACAAAACAGCCGTTTCCCAATACGATTTTGGGGTTTGGCACAAAGGTCATTACCCCCCAAGGCATATCCATTCTGTCCGATGCATCCCTGGCAACCTCAAACAAAGCCTGATGTCCCTTATGAAATCCGTCAAATGAACCCAAGACCACTATCACAGACACCACCCCGATCGCGTCTGGTAAAAATTAAAGAACAATGTTAGTGTCCGGTTTAATTGCACAGCCACCATTGAGCCACCTGATATTACAAAACGATATTGTTCTATATCCTTTTACCACAAAGGCCTTTGAGGGTTCAATTATGCCCCACCATTTTATTCCCGGGATGTTTGTTAACTCCTGTCCATTCAATAGCCTGTCTTCCTCGGTTTCATTCGCTTCGCAGGTACAAAAGTTTTTAAGCATTTCTTGAGGGGGGATTATCATTTCTTTTGCAGCTTCGTTCGAAAGTTGCTTAATAAAATCAAGACTAAGGGCATCCTGCAACTTAAAGGACCCTATTTCAGTGCGTTCCAAGAAGGCAACGTGGGCCAAACTGGCTAATTTAGAACCTAAATCTCGAGCTAGGCTTCTAATATATGTACCCTTAGAACAAACAACTTCCATGATGAACTTACCCTCTTCCGTGATAGGGCTTATTCTTTTGATGCTCTGTATGAATACCGCCTTTGGCTGTAAGAGGACTTTTTTATTTGCGCGGACAAGCTCGTAGGCACGACTCCCTTTTACGGATACAGCAGATACGTTAGGAGGAACCTGTAACCTGTGCCCTAAAAAACTCAGCAAAGTTGAGTCTATATCGCTTTCTTTGATATGCCGCCATTCGGCTGTGCCTATGACCCTTCCGCTTGCATCGTCGGTGTCCGTCTGTTCTCCAAGTTTTATTGTAGTTATATACTTTTTGGGAAGCTCCATAACGTAAGATGAAGCACGAGTCATTTTACCTACGAGTAAAATGAGCAACCCGAAAGCGGGTACATCTAAAGTTCCGGCATGCCCCACTTTAGTCTTTCGCCCGACTTTTTCTTTAAGCAGGGCAACACATGCAGCACTGCTTATACCTTTAGGCTTATTTATCAAAAGAAAACCTGATTTACACATTTTTGACGTATTCCTCGATCGATTTCGACACTACATCCAAAGCTTTCTCTATGGGAAGGTATATCTTACAGGCTGCAGCCTGAGGATGACCTCCGCCATCCCATTTCTGTGCCAATTCTCTCACGGACACGCCGGTCACCGCTCTGAAACTAACCCTTACTTCGCCGTCTTCTCCTTCTGTCATCAGAGCGCTTATTATAGCTCCTTTGACATACAAAAGTTGATTCACTATACCTTCTGAATCGTAAGGATCAGCATTGAGCTTTTCAAAATCTTCCTTTTTTAGCCAGCTGACAACCGCCTTTCCATCGGGCGTGGAAAAGGCTCGCATAAAAGCTAAACCCCAAAGCTTAAGCCCTTCGAGTCTTCTGCTGGCATATATATATCTAAATATTTGTTCGGGATTTATCCCGGAGCTCAAGACGTCCTGAGCAATTAAGTGGGACTTAGGCGTAGTATTTGAATAGGTAAAATGACCCGTATCAGTAATTATTCCGGTGTAGATTCCAATACGGGCGTCCTTTGGAATAGGAAGCTTGCTATCATTAAGCAAGTCCCAAATGATTTCAGCTGTGGCCGATGAAGATGTATCTATATAATTGAGCCGACCGAACCTCTGATTATCCATGTGGTGGTCGATGTTTACAATTAAAGTAGAATCATAAAGATCAAGAATGCCCTGGACGGTCCTCTCGAGATTGCTGGTATCTAGCACTATTATTACTGTATCCGGCTCCCTTACGACATCGGGCACAAAATTCATAACTTGGTATTCCTCGACAAAGGGCAAATATCCATATGCTTTGGGCACAGGATGAGTACCTCCCCAAATGCACCTTTTACCAAGAGCCATGCCCCAAGAATAGAAAGCACTGCCCGAACCGATAGCATCGCCATCGGGCCGCTCGTGAACAAAAATAGCCCATGTTCTTTTAGCCAATATAGCATTTAAAATCTCTTTTAAAGAATCCCCGTTATCCTTCATCGTCTGGCAACTTTTCGTCTCTCATCGGTTTTGAATGTTTGTGGGCTATTTTATCGAGCAGCTCCTCAATTCTTTGAGCTCTGTCTTCGGTATCGTCCACGACAAAGACCAGCTTTGGCGCAAATCTGAGTCTCATTTGCCTACAAACAATTCCGCTCAAAGCTCCTGCCAGGCTATTCAATGAATCTCCGATCTCCTTTAGATCGGATTTATCGATCGAGGTGAAGTATACTTTGGCAATGCTCAAATCGTTTGTACATCTTACTTCTGTGATGACCGCCTTTTTCAACATTGGATCTTTGGCATTGTTCACTAAAAATTCGGATATCTCTCTCAACATCTCCTTGTTGACCCGTTCAATTCTCAATTTGTCCATAACATTCAACCTCTCGATCGAAATTAATTATTTCGAAACCGTTTTTGGCTTCTGCCAAAAGGACGTGGCGTTCCACCGCATCGAGAAGAGACTCGGCCTCCTTAGCGGAAGCCGATGCCGAAACAACAGCTATATAGGCCAAATCCCATATATTATCCGGACCGAGATCGACAACCGATACGTTTAACCTCTTTTTCAAAAGATCAATCAGAGATTTTACGACCTGACGTCTGTCCTTCAGGCTGCCGGCAGAGGGTATTTTTACGGTCATTATTACAACGGCAATGAATAATTTTGGGATATCTCTCATGAAACATCACTTAGATGTCTTTTTTCCTCTAAAATCTCGAAGGCCTCTATGATGTCGCCTTCCTTTATGTCTTGAAATCCAGCGAGAGCTATTCCGCATTCGTATCCGGCGTTTACTTCCCTTACGTCGTCTTTAAACCGTTTGAGGCTGGATAGCGGTCCTTCCCATATGACAATGCCGTCCCTTATAATTCTTGCTTTGGCATTTCGTCTGATTGTTCCTTCTTTTACGTAACAACCGGCGACTTGTCCTGCTTTGGGAACCTTGAATACTACCCTGACCTCCGCTTCTCCGAGGATGTGTTCCTTTAGTTTTGGAGCAAGCATCCCTTCAACTGCTGCTTTAACGTCGTCGATCACGTCATATATGGTACGATAAAGTCGTATCTGGATGCCCTTTTGTTCGGCTAATTTTCTTGCATTTCCGTCAGGCCTTACGTTAAACCCGATGATGATCGCATCCGATGCGTCGGCGAGCATAACATCGGACTCTGTAATCCTTCCAACGCCCTCATGAACGATCTCAATACCTACTTCTTCAACTGAAAGACGCAGCAAAGAGGACTTTATAGCTTCCAAGGTTCCCTGCACATCAGATTTTAATATTATCCTTACTGTGGGCATTTCGCCTTTCTCCATCTGTTCAAAGAGCTCTTCTAATGAGGCTCTTTTTACAGCTTGCATTTCCTGCTGTCTTTTCTTTTCTAAATATTTATCGATGGCATCGCGCGCTTCCTTTTCGTCTTCAACCCTTACAAACCGTTCACCGGCTTGAGGAACATCGTTTAAGCCCAAAAGTTCAGCAGGTAAGCTTGGCGTGACCTCTTTTATGTTGCGCCCGAGATGATCTATCATCGCCCGAACCCGTCCCCACGTGGTCTCAAAAAGCAGTATATCTCCTCTTTTTAGGGTCCCTTGTTGGACGATCACCGTCGCCACAGGACCTTTGCCTTTGTCTAATTGAGCTTCTATGACAACCCCCTCCGGATTTGCCTCGTAGTCAGCGACTAGTTCGTTCATTTCTGCAACGAGGAGTATCATTTCAAGAAGTTCGTCAACGTTGAGCCCCGTTTTTGCGGATATCTCAACCATGATGGTATCCCCGCCCCACTCTTCAGGGATAAGGCCGAGATCTGCAAGTTGCTGTTTTACCCTATCGGGCTTTGCGTTTGGTTTGTCAATCTTGTTTATAGCCACTACTATAGGCACATTTGCTGCCTTAGCATGATTTAATGCTTCAACGGTCTGTGGCATAACTCCATCATCTGCAGCCACTATGAGTATTACTATGTCGGTAACTTGCGCCCCTCTGGCACGCATAGACGTAAATGCTTCATGTCCCGGGGTATCCAAAAAAACTATTTTTTTGCCGTTGTGTTCAACGACAGAAGCTCCTATGTGTTGTGTTATACCTCCTGCCTCTTTTGCGGTGACGTTGGTCTTTCTTATGTAGTCCAAAAGTGTCGTCTTGCCGTGATCCACATGACCCATAACCGTGACTATAGGGGGCCGTGGCAATAATTTTTTGGGAGGTTCCTGTTGTCTTTTTCTCTCAGATTGTACTACCACTTCCTTCTTCTCTTCATCAGACACCTCTGCTTCAACAGGAACTATCGATAAAACCACATTAAATGCTTTGCCGATTGCCTTAGCTATTTCATCATTCACTATCGCGCTAGCAGGAACCATGAAACCTGCCGTTATAAGCTCTTTTACCACCAAATTAACGGGCTTTCCCAAAATTTTTGCGACCCTTTCAATTGTAGAGCCTTCATCGATCCTTATAACTTCCTTTGCAGTTACAGTAGCTTCTTTTGAATCGCCATGTTTTGCTTCCTTGTCTTCCCGCAACGTTTCCTCAACTATTTGTGCAATATCTGTATCTATGGAGCTCATATGGCTCTTTGCCTCCACCCCTAAGTCTTGTAAAATTTCTAGCAGATTTTTATTTTCGATGTTTAACATCTTTGCCAATTCATATATCCTTATCTTTCTTTTTCCCAAATGCCATTCCCCCCTTGAAAATCATTGGCCGGCATTTCCGGATTCGCCAAGCTTTTGCGACAACTCCTCATAGATCTCCGCCGGAACTTTTGTCCTCAAAGCTTTGGACAGAATGTCCTTTTTCTTTGCCTGTTCAATGCAATTTTGATCGCTACAGACGTAGGCTCCCCTTCCCTGGCCCTTGCCGGTAGGATCGACATAAACGTGCCCTTCGGGGGATCGTACGACTCTAATGAGTTCTTTCTTTGGTTTTTCTGTTTTGCACGCCACACAGGTCCTAGGACGCCTTTTCGTCATCATTACTCTTTTTCCCATTCTTTGGGCAATTCCCCCTTAATTATATCCTCGAATAGATCTTGAAGTGTTGGAAGTCGGTCCGGTTCCATTACATTTATATCTATCTTCCATCCTGTAAGTTTGGCCGCCAGCCTAACGTTCTGCCCTCCCTTCCCGATGGCCAAGGATAACTGATCGGGCCTTACGTAAACGTTGACTGCCTTATCCTCATCGAGCCTCGGCTCTATTTTGACTACTTTTGCAGGCGAAAGTGCGTTTTTGATATATGCTATTGGGTCGTTACTCCAAATAATAACATCAATTCGCTCGCCCGCAAGTTCGTCGCTGATAGCTTTAATTCTATTTCCCTTAGTGCCAATACAGGCACCTACCGGATCGACGTTTGGGTCCAAGGTGGTCACGGCAACTTTGCTTCTTACCCCCGCTTTCCTTGCGATGTTTTTGATATCTATTACGCCTTCCTTTATCTCCGGGACTTCCAATTCAAGAAGGCTCTTCAAAAGCCCCGGATGAGATCTTGATAATACTATGCGAGGACCTTTGGAAGTTTTGCGCACATCCAATACATAAAATTTCTTTCTGTCTCCCGGCCGATACGACTCCGTAGGAATTCGCTCCTCGCGCGGAAGCATGGCATCTATCTTATCTCCTATGCGCACTAAAGCCTGGCCGCCTTCGTCCCTGAAGACCACTCCGGTGACGATCTCTCCCACTTTTCCCGAAAAGTCGTTGTAAATGATCTGCCTTTCGGCATCTTTTAGCCTTTGAGTTATAACCTGCCTGGCCGTCTGAGCCGCAATCCTGCCAAAATCCCGGGGGGATACCTCTATTTTGATCATCTCCCCTTCTTTCGCATCGTCTAATCCCATAGACTTAGCTTCTTCTACGGAAATTTCAAAGGCAGGATTTCTAACCGAATCTACTACCTCTTTTACTTCATAGATCTTTATAATTCCGTTATCCGAATCGAGTTCTACCTCGACATTTGAATTGGTCCCTTTATATTTTTTATATGCCGAAACCAGGGCTGCCTCTATGCTGGAAATTATTACTTCGAGAGGTAATCCTTTTTCGGTTTCTATTTGTTTTAAAGCTCTCATGAAATCTCGTCCCAACTCCATCTCAACCATCTCCCTCTTTAATACGATTACTCGCCGTCATCAATTTCTGGCACTAATCTTGCCTTTGATATGTTCTGAAAAGGAATTAATATTTCCGTTCCGTCATCCAGCCCTAATTTGATATCGTTATTACTTAATATTTCGATAATTTTTCCTTTAAAATTTCTGCGCGATCCAACGGGATCATGAGTTTTTATACGCACTGTTTTGCCAACGTAATTTTTGAAGTCTTTTATATAAAATAGAGGGGCGTCCAGTCCGGGAGAACTTACTTCCAGATAGTACCTCCCCCCGAAGATTTCTTCTCTGGAATCCAAAAATTTATCGACTTTTCTCGACACGGTTTCGCAATCTTTAACGTTTATTCCTCCAGGTGTATTGATATAAATCCTTAAAATCATTCTTCCGTGTTCGTGGACCAATTCCATTCCCACAAAGTCATATCCCAATCCTTCTATTATTTCCCTTATTTCGTTTTCTATTGACATCAATTCGTCATTTTTACGTTGCATTGCCCTTATTCCTCCAAAAGTCAATTAACGAGGCGTTTTTGCTTTAAAAAAAGAAGAGTGGGATTTGCCCACTCTCCAAAAGATATGCCCCAAAGCCCGTTGTGTATTGAATTTTATCATCGACAGAATTTATTTTCAAGCACTACACGTAACACACAGGCTTTAAAAGGCTGCCATATAAGGATAACTACTTGGCGACGGCGTCTTTCAGCATCTTCCCTGCTCTAAAAGCGGGAACTTTTTTCTCGGGGATCTCTATGATCTCCTCCGGATTTTGTGGGTTGCGGCCCTTTCTTGCAGCTCTATTGCGCACCTCGAAGGTACCAAAACCCATGATTTGAACCTCTTCCCCCTTAGACAGGGCATCCACTACAGATTTGATAAAGGCATCGACTGCGACAGCTGCGTCTTTCTTGCTCATTCCCGTAGCTTTCGCCACTTCACTAACTATGTCGCTTTTTGTCATTTCCTACACCCCCTTTGATTTATAAAAAATACATCTCGCCAATAATTATCAACGCTTTAATTGCTGTGGTCAAGCGAGTTTTCGCCTGTTTTTCCAAAAAACCCTGATTGGGACTCCTCTAAAATCGCCGACCTTTACAAGTTCGTTTATAACTTTTCGTTCAAATGGTTTATCGACCAGGTTTTTATCGTTTACGAAAAAGAGAAAAGACGGCGGTGCCGTTCCAACTTGTGTCACGTAAAATATGTTTAAAAACCTCCCCTTTCCATCCGA
Source organism: Acetomicrobium sp. UBA3949 (assembly GCA_002385485.1). Taxonomy (GTDB): domain Bacteria; phylum Synergistota; class Synergistia; order Synergistales; family Acetomicrobiaceae; genus Acetomicrobium. The sequence goes on from DGDP01000096.1 coordinate 9,278, forward strand.
AGGAAGCCTTTGGAAAGATATTATATCTCGAATTATATTATTTAAGTTTGAGGTGGAAATCCTGGTCTGCCAACGAGCGTAAACCTCTCCGCAGACATTAAAAATTTTAAAAAGATTTCTTTTTGATAGAGCTGATATAGTGACTATAGGGGCGTCATTTACAAAATACAGCTGATCTTTAACATCTTTTATGATGTTATCTCCCAGTTTTGGTTGCCCCTCTGGCAACAGATCCCATTTATTGATCGCAACGGCAATCCCTTTGCCCTTTTCCAGGGCGATGCCGGCTATACGCTTATCCTGATCAGTGACTAGTTCCGTTACATCCAAAACGAGCAAAACTACATCGGATCTGTCGATTGCACGTTCCGCCCTAAGGAGAGAATAAAACTCTATATCGTCTTTGAGCCTGCTTTTCTTTCGCAATCCTGCGGTATCGATGAGCAGATATTTTTTTCCTTCAAAAGTAATTTCCGTATCAATAGGGTCTCTTGTAGTTCCTGGTAAATTACTGACAATGGCTCTCTCTTCCCCGATCAGAGAATTGAAGATACTGGATTTTCCAACGTTAGGCCTTCCTACTATTGATATTTTTATTGTTTCGCCGTCCTCTTGAAAAGAGTCTTCGCTTTCTATATACACAACAACTTTATCAAGCAAATCCTGTATGTTTCTGTTGTGTTCTGCGCTTACTCCAACCACGTCCTCAAAACCCAAGGCGAAAGCTTCGTACAGGAGAGGTTCATGCATGGGTTCGTCTATCTTGTTGACGGCCACAATCACCCTGCGATTACTTCGCCGAAGGATCTCGGCTATCCTGAAATCAAGGGGCAATATTCCCTCTCTACCATCGACAACAAATATGATGACGCTGGCTTCTTCTATAGCTCGGTCTATTTGCTTTCCCACCATATCAAAAAGCGGTTCATCTTCGTTAGGAAACCCTCCCGTATCTACAAGATAAAAACTCTTCCCTGCCCATTCTACTTGGGCGTAGAGCCTGTCCCTAGTTACACCGGGGATATCGTCAACTATCGCCATACGCTTCTGTATGAGCCTGTTAAAGAGTGTAGATTTGCCTACGTTAGCTCTTCCGATTATCGCAACTACATTGGCATTCCTGTCCATTTTTACTCACCGCTTTTGCCCTTATTAGTCTCTCCAAATTCTTATCTTTGGGAATCCGATTTTAGAACGCGAGATATGGAAGTATGGTTCCAACAGCTCTCTAAGAACTCTTACATCTTTCACTTTGACCCATATTATGCCTTTATCAGCTATTGGCTTATACACGGCAAATCCGGATTTGTCAAGTAACAGAAAGATCTCTTCGATTACTTTTACCGGAGCAGATATTTCGATCAACAGGGTGAAGGGGGGAAAATTAAGCTCGTACCTCTCTTTGAGTTCATCCTCCCAAAAAAAGTTCCACCCATCTTTCAGTCCCCTTTGCCAACCATGATATGGCCTTCTGGACTGAATTATAACTTCTCTGCTTTTGGGATTAATACCTCTGAAGCGTGATTCCCACATCATGCTGAATGCCATAAATCGAGCGTTATAATTTGGCCGCCACGTTTCGGCATCGGCATCGATCCATCCTATTAAACCTACATTGCAATCATCGCAAAGAGAAAGAGCCAACCTAGAGCCAACAACAAGACCGCCTTTTCCTATTTCTTGCAACATTGCAGTTTTACGTTTTTTTCCGCTTTTCTCCTTGTACCACATGTAAACCGATGTTACGTCCCCAGCCAAAGCTTGAGCTATTCCATGAAGCGCCTCCAGACCCGGACGTTTACCTGTCAAAAGCCTAGACATGCAGGATGGACATATCGTAGGCATTTCATATCTTTTTCCGCAAAAGGGACATATCACAATATTTTCGCTGACTCTGCAAATACTGCCGCAATAGCTACACACAAAGGTCCAACCGCACTCCTCGCAGGATATCTCTCCGGCATAGCCTTTGCGGTCCAAAATCCACATCGCAACTTCTCCGCGGTTTACGACTTCTAAGGATGATTTTAAAAGAGACGAGCTAATGGGAAGTCCTTGAGAAATCCCCGGAAGAATAATTTTATTCGCAGTCTTTATATTTACGAAACGAATCTGTTCTTTAACGTTTTTGCTTAATTTTGGCTTTTTTAGTAAATACAATCGGGATGATGGCAGCCTGCCTCCCAAGATTAGCTTCGCCTTCCACATTTGAGCTCTTTTGGCTGCTACATGGCGTAAGGATATATTAGGATATCGGGCTAAATTGTAGGAAAAGCTGGCCTCTTCCTCCACTACAACGAACTTAATTGGGGATAATGGAGCGAAGAGCAACCCCACTGACCCTACCAAGAAAGACACTTCTCCCCGCCTAGCCTTCAGCCACGCTTCAAAGGCTTTTTTGCCCCCGCTGGATGGCCATAACAGGCCTTGCTTTTTAATGTCTTCCGGAAGGTCATTCCAAAAAGTTCTGGCCACCGATTCCTCAGGAAAGAAGACGAGACCGCTTTTGCCTTCGCCGATTATTTCCCTGTAGCGTCCATATCTTTCATTATCGTATACCTCGTAAACGCAATGTTCGCTATCGCCGTCTTTCGGCGGGTTAAAAACAAGGGGAGGAATATTGTTCACTTTACTGCCCTCGATGATGGGAGTAGGGCACATTAATTTTAATATCTCACCTTGGCTGCATAGATATTGTCGGGATGTCCACTCGCTTAAGCTCCACAGCTCTTGCCCCAAAAGAGGCACATCGTCCAATATCTCAATTACCTCTTTTACCTCGTAAACAATCTTATTTTCGATATTTTCTTTTATCGCTGAAAGAAATCCCAATCTCTTGCTGTCTCGCGGACCCATAGGGACCAGAACTCTGCTGCCAATTTTCGCGGGTGCCGATATTCTGTAAGTTAATGGATGCCACCAAACTCCAGGCACAAGGACATCGGCATACATTTCTATGATAAAAACTCCGCCTCAACGATATCCCATAGGCCCCATGCAACCTCTTCCTTTGAACCTTCTAGCCTCGAGGTGCGTCCTGTCTTGCATATGACCGTTACGGAATTGGTATCCGATTCGAATCCGCTTCCCCTGGCCGTGATATCATTGGCGACTATCATGTCCATATTTTTTTTGTTGAGCTTTGAAAGGGCGTTTTCTACTACTTCCGTCGATTCGGCTGCAAATCCAACCAGAATTTGCCCTTGTCTCTTTCTTTTTCCCACTTCCGCCGCAATATCGGGGTTTTCTTCTAAGATTACCTCGAGGCGGCCCCTGCCCTCTCGTTTAAGCTTTTGATCTAAAGTATGAGCAAATCTATAGTCACCTACAGCTGCCGCCTTTACTACTATATCCGCGCCATCACTCTCTTTTAATACGGCATCGTACATCTCCTGGGCAGTGGTAACGTCTATTGTTCTTACACCAAAAGGAGGCTCGATATATGTAGGGCCTTTTATCAACGTGACATCGGCACCCCTATACCATGCCGTCCTTGCTACAGCGTAACCCATCTTACCGGAGCTTGGATTGCTGATAAACCTGACGGGGTCCATGAACTCCCTGGTAGGCCCTGAGGTCACAATTATCTTTTTGCCAATTAAATCTCTCTTAGGGGACAATACCCTCCACAAAATCTCGAGTATGACTTCTTTTTTTGGGAGCCTCCCTTTGCCCTCATATCCACAAGCCAAGAACCCTTCTTCAGGCGGTATCACGATGTAGCCAAGTTCACCTGACATCTTAACATGACGCTGAGTTGCGGGATGTTCCCACATATGAATGTTCATGGCAGGAAAAATTACTACCGGTGCTCTCGTTGCAAGCATGGTAGCCCCTAAAAGGGTTTCTGCTTCTCCGAAGGCAGCCCTCCTGATTACATTAGCTGTTGCCGGCGCAATGACGAAGACTTCCGCCCAATCGGCCAAAGAAATGTGGGGTATTTCCCACCCACGTTGGTCGCTTAAGAAGTCCTCCTCCATCCAGGTTTTTTTGCCCGTCAATGTGGAGAGGGACAAGGGCGTCACGAAAGAAGACGCAGATCGAGTCATTATTACCTCGATATCGTTATTATACTTCTTTAACGTACTAACAACATCGGGGATCTTGTATGCCGATATACCCCCCGAAATACCCAAGAGAACCTTCCTGTTGGTCTTCCATTTGAGCATGATTTTCCCCTTTTAAATTATTTGGTTATTTTTTGTTTTTACGACAAACACGACCTTACCCTCTTTAATTTCTTCTATGGCCGTATTTATTGGCTTATCTCCATCTCCGCCAAAGAGACGCTTCGAAGCGTCCTCGCTAAGAGCTCTGGCCCTTTTTGCAATCAGCATAGTTAAAACATATTTATTCGGTATATTGTATTTTCTCATGATCTGATTTACATCGACATATATCATTTCTTACAGCCTCCCTTCCTGTAGTTCATTATTAACCTGACAAGCTCTTCTGCAGCACGATTTACATCATCATTTATTATCGCATGGTCGTACACGCCTGCCAACTTCATCTCCCTCGCTGCGTTATTTAACCTGGTGCGCAGTGATTCCTCGTTCTCTGTGCCACGGGATATAAGCCTTTCCCTTAAAACCTCCTCTGACGGGGGCAGTATAAATATCAATACTGCTTCGGGGAATACCTTTTTCACATTTAGAGCTCCCTGGACATCTATCTCGAGGATGACATCTTTTCCCTCTTCCAGGTTCTTCAAAACCTCTTTTTTAGGAGTTCCGTAGTAATTTCCGTGGACAAGGGCCCATTCCAAAAAATCTCCCGACTTTTTTCTCTTTTCAAATTCCTCGTCCTCGACGAAATAATAATCTACGCCGTCTTGCTCCCCCTCCCTTGGTTGACGCGTCGTGCACGATATGGAATAGACCAAATCAGAGAGCCTTTTAAAAAGCTCCCTTCGTATGGTACCTTTTCCTGCCCCGCTGGGCCCGGAAATTACGAAGAGATACCCTTTTTCCCTTTTGTCATTTACATTGCTATAGTTCGTCATTTTGTGCAATTCCCTCGAAACGATGAGCTATTGTCTCGGGCTGTATGGCCGAGAGTATCACATGATTGCTGTCAGTTAATATGACTGCCCTTGTTTTCCGGCCTTGAGTGGCATCTATGAGCTGTCCCCGTTCCCTTGCCTCGTCTTTGAGCCTTTTAACGGGCGAGGAATCGGGATGAATTATTGCGATTATCCTGTTAGCTACGACTACGTTTCCAAATCCTATGTGAACTAATTTATACATGTAAGATCGACCCTCATTCAACGTTTTGGATTTGCTCTCTCATTTGCTCTAACAAGCACTTGCTTTCAACGACATGCCAGCGAATTCTGGCGTTTTTCACTTTAGAAGCTATTGTATTGATCTCCCTCAACATCTCCTGCAACAAAAAGTTAAGTTTTTTGCCCTCCGAAACATTCGATTTAAGCGCTTCGCGAAACTTTTCAATGTGAGAATTGCTTCTCGCGATTTCTTCTTTTATGTCCCACTTATCTGCTAAGTGTGCTACGGCTTCAAAATGAGATGGGTCGTCCTCTAAGGCAATGTTTGAAACTAATAAATTTATTTTACTCTTTAGTTCCGTAAGCTCCTCTTCGAATGCAACGTCCCACTCACCAGCTATCTCATTTACCAGCTTTTCATATTTATCAAGAGATTCATTTACAAAAGAGGATATGTGTTCACCCTCGCTCTTTCTCATTTCGTTCCAATCAGACAAAGCTTTATCCAGCAAGGCTATCGCGTCCTTATTTATTTGTTCATAAAGATCCAACATTCTTCCTTCGGGTTGTTCTAGGACGCCGGGCAAATCGAGGAGGAGTTCGAGCTGTATTTCTTCCAAGAGCTTTAACTTACCGTGGATTGACATTAATTCCTCGAAATAATTCCGGAGAACCTTGCCGTTAATGCTTGCCATTTTCAGTTCTGGGGCAAAGGTTGAATATAGGGTAACGGTAATCTTCCCCCTTACAAAACGATTTTTAAGTTCCTCTCTTAAAGAGTTCTCCAACATGGAAAGCTCCTTTGGGCAACGAACAATTATATCTTTGTACCTGGAGTTGACGCTATAAACGTCTATACGCAATGTACCCCAATCGAAGGTATCATAGGCACTGCCCACCCCTGTCATGCTTATCAGCAAAGAGGCTCCCTCCATTCAATGTGCATTGTCATTATATAAGCATTTAATTATGCTAACTTATAAGTATCTGTAAACAACTTTACATTGGAATCAATATGAGACAAAGAAGATTCTATTCTTTTTAAAAGCGTCGATATGTTTATATTTTTGAGCGCACTTACAGGCACTGCCTCAAATCCCGAAGGCAAGGACAACCGCTCAAGTAATGATTGTAACTGATCTTTTTCTATCATATCAATCTTATTCACTACGATGATCCTCGGTATGGAGGCTGCCCCTATTTGTTTTAAGGTCTCCTCTACGACGGTTAAGGATTCCAATGGATCTTTGTCAAGGGGATCTATGACGACCAATAGTAAGTTTGCTTCATTTACTTCTTCTAGTGTCGCTCGAAAGGCGGCAACCAACTCTACCGGCAGTTTGCGAATGAAGCCGACAGTATCGGCAAAAAGGACATGCTTGCCGCCGGGAAGTTTTACTCTCCTTACCTTGGGATCTAAAGTAGCAAAAAGCTTATCTGCGCAGTATATTTCATCGTCGTGACTCAATGCTCTAAGAAGGGTGGATTTGCCGCTGTTCGTATAACCTACAATGGCAACTGTAGAAATATTGCTCCTTTTTCGCCGCTTTCTGGAGTTGCACCGTCTTTTGCGCACCTGTTCGAGCTTGCGCTGAAGCGATACGACTTTCCGTTCCAGCTTACGACGATGTCTTTCGAACTCTGTTTCACCTGGGCCTCTTGTGCCAATACCTCCCCCTGTTTGAGACATTTGTTTACCCAGACCTTTTAATAGTGGAATTTCATATTTACACATAGCCAGTTCCACTTGAAGTTTGGCCTCAGCGGAATGCGCTCTTGATTCAAATATTTTCATAATGACAAAGGGCCTGTCCCACACTTCAACGCCCAAGAGAGAGCGCAAGTTGTGCAATTGCGTGGACAATAAAGAGTCGTTGCACACAACGATATTAACCCCGAGAAGGTTTATCAACTCCCTTGCTTCTAAAACCTTCCCCTTTCCCAAAAAAGTTGCAGGATCGGGAGATATCCGCTTTTGATCGATCCTACCCACGACTTTTATGTTTAAATTGGCAAGAAGCAGTGCCAGTTCATCGGCAAGTATATCGGGGTCTTCGTCGCTTCTTTGTCTATCTAAGCAAAGAAGCAGGGCCTTATTATATCTATTTTCCAAGTTCGTACATCATCTCCTCCATCTGTTTTTCCAACTGTACGAGCAAATGGAATCGTTTCTGCTTGTCCTTCATATCCGTTGGCAAATCCAAGGGGTCGATTAGCTTTCCAAACAGGACCTCTATCTTCTTTGGTTTTGGGAAGGAGGTACCTCGAGGCATTGCCTCGAATGATCCTTTAACGTATACTGGTAAAATAGGAGCATTTGAGTGTAAGGCCAACATGGCCGCTCCACCCTCAAGGGGTTGAAGCTTTCCGTCGAATGACCTGCTTCCTTCGGGAAATATCAATACATCTTCTCCGCTGAGCAAAATGTCTAGCATGGTCCTCAATACGACCCCGGCTTTAAGCTCATCTTGCCTTGAAACGGGAATTGCTCCCAGATGCCTTATGATAAAGCTTAAGAAAGGCACTTTAAACAGCTCTTCCTTTGCCAGGTAACTCAACTTCCTTGGATAGGCCACACCCACGATTACCGGATCCAAATTGCTATTGTGATTCGAAGCTACGATAACAGCCCTCCCCTCGGGGAGAAGGGGCGCGTTATTGATGCTGAGTCTATTGTATAAAGCCAAAAACACTCTACACAGACATTTAGAGAAGGCATAAAAAAGGGGGCTGCGTTTAACAGTCACACTCTTTCACCTTTAAAACGCACTCTTTTATCAGTTTTTTAACAGCTTCTACGACCTCTTCCAGTGTCAAGTCGCTTGTATCCAATATTATCGCGTCCTCTGCTGGCAACAGAGGGGATAACTTCCTTTTGCTGTCCAACTCGTCCCTTTGAATAATTTGATAATATACATCATCGTAGGATATTTCTACCCCTCGTTCTGCCAGTTCTTTCCATCGCCTTGCCGCTCGCGTCCTTGCATTGGCCTTCAGGAAGATCTTTAGATCAGCATTGGGGAAGACAACCGTTCCCATATCTCTTCCTTCAGCTATCAAATTCTGTCTATCCCCTAGCTCCCTTTGAATAGAAAGAAGCCGGCGCCTGACTACCGGCAAGGAAGAATAAAAAGAGACAATTTCATCCACTTTAGGAGAGCGTATTTCCCCTGTAACGTCTGCACCGTTCACGAAAATACGCTGTTGATCGTCAATTTGAATTGTCAGTTTCTCGAGCTCCACTTCAATTTTTGCAACATCATTCGAAGAGATACACTTTTGAGATAAATAAAAAGACACAGCTCTGTATATTGCCCCGGAATCAAGATAGGCGAACCCCAATTCTTCGGCAACCCTTCGAGCGACGCTGCTTTTTCCTGAACCCGCAGGACCATCTATGGTTATTATTATCGTTTTACCGCTCTTCATATGATCTCCTCTGATCTTATTTCTTCGTCCAATTGGTATAGTATGTTAACTGCCTCAGACATCAGAAGCTCAATTTCGTCCTTTAATTGCAGCCTTTCTAACGATTTTTCCGACATATAATGCTGGAGACCGTCCGCACCCAGTCCAAATCCCAACATAAGACATATAGAATTGGAGGTATGTACGACATCGACAACAGGCCTATAGGAGGCCTTCTCGTCCGGCAAATCATCTGGTGTATGGTGATATCGAGCGGCCAAAGCGTATACTTCCGGCAAAGCCCATTGATCTATTATTATTTCGCCTATTTCGGCGTGATCGAATCCTAAAACTTCCCTCTCTGCTTGAGTAAAGGGGACGGCCTCTTCTTCTACCATCTTGCTTATTATCGAATATCCGTATCTGACATATTCGTTGAGAACTATTTTCCCTATGTCGTGCAACAATCCGGCAAGGTACAATTCCTCCAGATCCAATCCGCCTACCTTCTCACCAATATAGCGGGAAAGGTATGCCACACCCAACGAATGACGCCACAACTCTCCTTTATCGAGGGCATATCCCTTTTGCGATCCCGACATATAGGGATAAATACTTGCTGCCAAAACTATGCTTCTAAGGGTTTTATATCCCAATATGGCAACAGCTTCGGTTACACTGGTAATTGTCCTTGGAATCCCGTAATAGGCAGAATTGGCCAGACGTAAGACACGAACGACCAACCCCTGATCCTTTGAGAGAGTGTTGGCCACGTCGGAAGCACTGCTTCTTTCGTCATCTAACTTCTTGAGTGTTAAAAGCACAAACTGAGGCAGGGATGGAATATCTTTTACCTTTTTGAGTATGCGTTTTTTTACTATTTCCCTCGGACTTCCATCTGTTGGCATATCCTGTCCCCCATATCTTAACTGGATTGATTTAAACTACGCCCCCATTGCAAATCATTTTTAATAATTTATCTTTACTGAACTTCAAAAAACAACCTTCATCTAATGTTTTAAGTTCCAGGCGGCCTATCTTTATCCTGACCAATTCGACGACCTTATATCCGAGACATTCGGCCATTCTCCTAATTTCACGCTTCTTGCCTTCGTAAATCTCTATTACGCACCATTTATCCGAGAGTATTTTAACATCTTTTGGTTTTATTAATCTATCGTCGAGATAAACTCCCTTACGCCATTTTTCCAAATCGCCTGAAGTCATAGGCTTATTAAGCATGACACGATATGTCTTGGTTATGCCGTTCCGAGGATGTATTATATCTTGGGCGAAATCACCGTCGTTCGTTAATATCAATAGTCCACTGCTGTTTTTATCCAACCTTCCAACAGGAAAAAGGCGGTGCCCTATCAAATCTTTGGGAAGAAGGTCAATCACCGTAGTATATCTTGAATCCACAACGGCACAAACGCAATTGCGAGGCTTATTCATAACCAAATAGAGATTCTTTAAAGGAGCTACGATTTTCCCATCTACTTCCACATTATAACTTGTATTGACCATGATCCAGGGACCTGCAGCGATCTCGCCGTCCACTTTAACCCTTCCGCTTACGATTAGAGCCTCTGTCTTTCTCCTGGAACCCAAGCCACACATGGCAAGGTACTTATTTAACCTTATCAGTTTATCATAATGTAAATTCGCATCAGCTGTAATTTCCTTCATTTTTCAATTCCTCTTCAGTGGGCAATTCGCTAAGGGAATTGATCCCAAAGGCCTCCAAAAATTCCTGAGTTGTTCTGTATAGCAAGGGAGATCCTGTCCCCTTTTTGCGGCCTGCCACTTTGATCAATCCCGTTGATAATAGGGTCTCCAGAACTTTATCGCTTCTCACGCCCCTTATTTCTTCTATCTCGGTCCTGGTGATAGGTTGTTTATAAGCAATTATCGCAAGCGTCTCCATTGCGGCTTTGCTCAAACGAAGCTTATAACCATAAGAGTTGTTATACTCCTCTATCACATCTTTCAGATCGCCGGCCGTTGCCATCTGCCATCCCCCGGCCACATTTATAAGGGTAAGACCGTGGTGAGATTTGTAATGTTCTTTGATGTTGTTTAATCTTTCCTCGACAATTTTAACGTCGACTCCAAGTGCATTGGAAATGTCTGCAGATTTCACCGGTTCCGACGATACAAATAAAATAGCTTCCACTTTTCTTGCAAGCTCATCCATTGCATTCCTTGAGTCGGACATGTATATCTCCAAAATGCTGTCTTTGTTTTAAGTAAATAATACCAATACGGGCAAGTTCTAGCAATGCTATGATAGTGCTTACAACAAAGCTTTTATCCCTTTCTCCTTTAAGCAACTCATTCAGCGTCAATTCCTTATATTCGAGCAAAGAGTTTTTGATGTCCTCCATCCTGGCCTCAATTGAATACCCTTGATTTTCTTCTATAGATATAGAGATGATGTCTTCCTCGGGCGAATTTATCCTAAAATTGAAGTTATTAATCAATCCCCACCAAAGAGAGGCCAAAAAATAAAGGTCACCGACTTCATAAAAAGGTCTCGTTTCTCCTAGCTGTCTCGTAAAATATTTGGAGCGCCGGTAATGTAAAACCTCTAAATAAATTGCCGCCAACTGGAAATGATGAAGTTTTTCGTTGGGTTCATCTTGATCATCCGATGTGGCATCCTCTTCCTCCTCGCATTCGAATACAGGGCGAGGAAAGATGGCGCGAACTTTGGACAAAACTAAAGCGGCTGCCTGTGCCAAAAAATCAGCTACATCGCTTAAAGAAAAGTTTTCCGAACGAAGCAAATATGCAGCGTAAATTTTTATGACCTCGCTTACACTGACGTTTGAAGCTTCAACTTCTCTACTTTCAAGTAAACGAATCAAGTTGTTTATAGTATCGCTAAAATTATTATAATCTACTCCGGCAGCCACTTTGTCCTCCTTTTGTGGGGATCGCTTTATCTCCTACAGGATGAAGCCTACGGCACTTTTTACTTCTTCGATGGTCTTATCTGCCACATTCGAAGCTCTCTCGGCTCCCTCCCGCAAAATATCCATCATCTCAAGCCCATGTTCTTCATAATATTTTCTTCTCTTCTGAATTGGTTCGAGTTTGAACCTGATCCATTCCATCAATACCTTTTTGCAATCTATGCAGCCAATCCCTGCAGATCGACATCCATAGGCAAGCTCTCTTTTTTTCTCCTCGTCCTGGGTGAATATTTTGTGCAAATGCCATACAGGGCATTTCTCTGGCTCTCCGGGATCCGACCTTCTCATCCGAGCGGGGTCTGTCATCATAGTTCTGACTTTGTCCCACATCTCGTTTAGATCCTCTGAAATGAAAAGGGCATTATTGTAAGACTTGCTCATCTTTCTGCCATCAATGCCTGGGACTCGGGGCGTTGGGGTGAGCAATATCTCCGGCTCTGGGAATACCTCTTTAAAAGTACTATTGAATTTTCGCGCTAACTCTTTGGCAATTTCTAGATGTATTGATTGATCTTCGCCCACAGGGACTTTTGTTGCTTTGTATAACAATATATCGGCCGCCATTAACACCGGATACCCAAGAAATCCATAGGTTTGAAGGTCTTTGTCGGCAATGTTTTCGAGTTGTTCTTTATATATGGGGTTTCTCTCAAGCCTTCCAAGGGGAGCGATCATCGATAGAGCAAGATGAAGCTCGGCATGGCCACTGACATGGGACTGTTGAAAGATCACCGCCTTTTCGGGATCTAAGCCGACGGCAAGCCAATCCAGGAGAATTTCCCGGCAATAATCTTTAATTTTTGAGCTGTTCATGTATTCCGACATCAAGGCATGCCAATCGACGATACAGTAATAGCACTCAAATTCGTCCTGAAGCTTCAACCAATTGGACAGGGCTCCCGCTAGATGGCCAAGATGCAATTTTCCGGTCGGACGCATGCCGCTGAACACGCATTCTTTCATTGTATGTATCACCCCATTATCAATATAATTCTCATGCCAATTTTATATATATATTACAAAGACATCGCCTGTATTTTATTCTATATAGATAATCTTTGGGTCATCGTAAGCTTTAATCTCCGTCAGATCATATACCCTTATTTCCGGAAGTTGCTTTAATTTCTCCATAAACTTTGACAATCCGCCTCGCTCCATCTGTCCGTGATCGACGATTGCCAGGGTTAAATATCTCTGGGCCTCGGCTATTTGATGGTACTTCATATCAGCAGTTATATAAATATCAGCTCCTACATTAAAAGCATTCACCCAAAATTCGCCGCCCGATCCGCCACAGAGGGCGACTTTTTTAAACCTTTCCCCTTGCCCGTAAAAGGCTATCCAGGAAACATTCCAAGCCCTGGACATCAGCTCTGCCAATTCATCTTTTGAAACTTCGGCTTCAAAATGTCCCCATGCCCCCAGTCCAAAGGCGTTTTCTTGGAAATAGATCAATGGCTTATAGTCATGAATTTTAAGGGATTCAGTTAGTGTAACATTTATGCCATTATATGACATATCGAGATTTGTATGAGCTGAAATTACATTCATTCCATAATGTGCAGATTTGTAAAATAGAGAGGCGCTGTAGTTTGAAACATCCCACTTCTTCATTGGAGAAATGATGGGGGGATGGTGGGTAACAATTACATTGACGCCCAAATCGCGAGCTTTATCTATGACCTCGTGCGTCAAATCCAAAGCAAGTGCCAGGCCATCGACCTTGCAAGACAGATCACCTATTACTAATCCCGAGTTATCCCACTCTTCCTGCACATTGAAAGGAGCTATCTCGTCTATGGCTGCCAAAATGTCCTCAACGACATAGGGCATAAAAACATCTCCTTGCATAAGTGGTTGTAATTAACAGAAAAAGCCACCTTTTCGGTGGCTTTTGTTGGCTTTTGGTGGGCCCACCTGGACTCGAACCAGGAACCTTCCGGTTATGAGCCGGTGGCTCTGACCTGTTGAGCTATGGGCCCAAACCCTTAAGCATTTATGATTATAACTACGAGTTTCGTTTAGGGCAAGTAGTAGGTCGTATTTTTTATCGAAATTTACCTACTTTTCAACGGTTATGCAGCTGACAGGACAGCTTTCTGCTGCTTCCATGGCACATTCAGCACCGCTGGGCTTCACCACCTTGGCTTTGCCTAGTTCTTCGTCCAGCTCGAAGACCTCCGGACACACCTGGGAACAAACACCGCATCCAATACAGAGTTCCTGATCCAGTTCCACCTTCATGTAATTCCACCCCCTTTGGCACATACTATAGCAGTATTTTCGTTCTAATCAAATATTTTCGATCACAAAACTCTCACTAACGGTTTCCCCAAATTTTTTTCCAGGACTAATAGCGCCTTATATTCTGTTATTGCTTTATTTTCAGGCAAAGCCGACACAATAAATATCCCTTTTCCCACCACAGCGGCATCGAACTCTCTTGTCATCATAATCATGCCCGCTATCGTGCTGCCTCCACGCATGAAATCGTCGATGACCAAAACTTTGGAACCTTTCTTTAAATTGCGAGTGCCCATGTACATGGTACGAACATCACCTGTACCTGAAGGAAAGTGAAGCGCCACAGCCGGACCATCGCTTGGTCTGTTTCTGAATCGACAAACAGCCAGGGGAAGACCTAAAGCTTGGGCAACGAATAAAGCTATGGGTATGCCCTTGACCTCAGAAGTCATCACTACATCGGCACCTGAATCGACGAACATGGAAGCCAAGGCCCAACCTAACCACTGTGCATAATAGGGATTAAATATGATATCACTATAGTATATTAATCCTCCAGGCAGAAATCTCTCTTCTCTGGAAAGTTCTAAAGCAATCTCTTCGAGGAATTTTACTTTGTCCCTTTCGTTGAAGGAGGGGATTAAATATGCCCCTCCTCCTCTCCCTCTATCGATGATAATTCTGCTGCATCCTTCATCGTTCATTGCATTTGAGATGATCTCAACATCATCGCTTAACACGGTCTTTGATACCTCAAATTCTTTAGCAATATCGCTTAGAGAAAAGGATTGAGACGGATGTTTTGCCAACCTCCAAACGATCCTTGCAATGCGTTCCGGCCTGGAAATTTTCATGTCAGATCACTCCAGCACAAAGGTTTTACAATCACATTCGAGCTTTGAGCTTACCAATTCCTGCGCTTTGATAGCCTCGTGCTTGTCTGTGAAAAGACAAAAAACGGATGAACCGCTCCCGCTTAAACCCCAAGCCAGGCTATTATTGAAAGTTGAATTGCATAGATCGAAAAATCCGTCGTAAAAGTCGCTTTTTTTTCTCAAAACCGTTACGAAGTCATTTGGCAAAAACCCGATCCTTCTTCTCTTTTCAAGGTCAGCATAGAGGTTTAAAGCTTCGTATATTGCAAATGAGACGGGCACTATCTCGGCTTCGCCCCTTTTCCTGCTTTCATCGAGCTCTCTATATGCTTCAGCAGTGGAAATTTTTATATTTGGTATGGCAAGCAATGCATATATCCCTGTGAGGGGGTCCAAAAGTTTCAACCTTTCCCCAACGCCAGTAGCCAATGCCGTCTTCGTCTTCGAAAGAAAGAAGGGGATATCGGCACCAAGTGCAGCAAGTTCTGCAGGATCTAGAAATAAATCGTAAATTGTCGAAGCCCATTCTAATATGGCAGCTCCGTTCCCGCTTCCGGCACCTATGCCGCTTCCAACGGGTAAAACTTTCCAGATGTTGCATTCTATTGGAGGCAACCTTACAGATTTAGACCTCAAAAATTCGATTGCCCTTGAAATAATATTCGTCCCGGATATTCCAATATTATAGGAATTTACAATATCATCCCGATTTGTTCCATTTAACCTTCTAATAGCCAACCATTCGATTGGCCCAAGCTTATGGAATAACGTAGAGATTTCATGATAGCCATCATCTCTGGGGACAAACACTCTTAAACTAAGGTTAATTTTTATATAGCTCGGTATATAGATCAATGTACTACCTCCGATCTTTGTGTCGAAAATTGTCCACCCAATTTAAGGCTTATTATAAGCTCTTCGTATGCATTTTAGCCACTCCGATAAAAATAAGTACTTATGTTCGAAATTATATTAGATATGTCCAATGATATCAAAGAGCATACAAAGGTCATTTAGTATATTGACGTTTCACCTACTATACCGCATCATTATTGTTTTTTATCATGCTTGCTCTGTTCCCCCTAGTGGGATAGAATAAATTAAGAAATTGTTTAAAATTATCTGTCAAGTTTTTTATTGCGTTATAGAATATGAATGTCGCTTTAGCTAAATATAATAAATGCAGATGGGTGTGATGGGTATGCTCAAAATTAAAAAAGTGTTAAATAATAATGCCCTTATCGCAGAACACCCCACATATGAAGAGGTTATACTCCTGGGAAAGGGTATAGGTTTCAACAAAAAGGCAGGCGAAAGCATATCTAACGCTGATGCCGAAAAGCTGTTTGTCCTTAAAAACCCTGAGGAACAGGAGCAATACCTTCAAATGCTAAAAGAAATTGATGAAAATTTTATCGGCATCATGAACGATGCTATATCTTTCATTGAAGACAAGCTTGGCACTTCATTAAATGAACACATTCATACCAGCCTTACCGATCATTTACATTTTGCCTTAAAACGCCTAAAAAACGGTGTGGAGATAAAAAATCCTTTCAGATTCGAAATTGAGCTGGCATATCCGCGAGAATACGCAGTTGCTGCGGAATTGACGGAATGGCTTGAGAAAGAACTCAGTGCAAACATTCCCGAAGATGAGGTAGGGTTTATAACGTTGCACATCCATAGCGCCATTTCAAAGGCAAGCATAGCTAATCTAACGAAAAGAACGCAAATCGTCTCCCAATTGATTGCTATTGCGGAGAACTCACTAAAAGTAACTTTAGATAGAAGTGATATAAATTATTCGCGCTTCATCAGACATCTTCATTTTGCTCTCGATCGAATAGAATCGGGAAAATATATGGAAAATGCGGAGTTCTTAAAAGATGTTTTACAGAAAGAATGTGCGCTTTGTTATTCCATTGCCTGGAAAATGATAAAATATATGCAGAAGCAACTAAAGAAAAAAATTCCAGAGGCAGAATCAGTGTATTTGACATTGCATTTACAGAGATTGTACAATATAGCTCAGGCTGGAACCGCTGAAGTGTGTTAAAGCGCATTAGTTTCATTGCAGCCGGAGCTTTCATTGTTTCGTAATAAGTTACAGCGTAAATATGTAAATAAAATAATAGATAACTAATATACTCTTTTTGCGTGTTACTGTGTAAGCACAGGCATGAGCAAAGGAGTGTACGGTAGGTCGGTGCCGTATCTCTTTTGCTCATGCTTTTTTAATGCTCTAATCCATAGGACAGGAGGTTGTGGTAGGTGTTCAAAAAATCATTTGGACAATTGCAAAGAATAGGTCAATCGTTGATGTTGCCAGTGGCTATTTTGCCAGCGGCCGGATTGCTGCTTGCCATAGGTACCAGCATGAAAAGCCCAAACGTCGTAGCTCTCTTGCCTTTTTTGCAGAATAGCGCTTTTGTCGGCTTGGCATCGATGATGCAATCTGCGGGAGGCATAATTTTTGAAAACCTGGCTTTAATCTTTGCTTTGGGAGTCGCCGTAGGATTATCTGGCGGAGCAGGGGCTGCTGCTCTCGCAGCATCAGTAGGCTACCTGGTAATGAACGTCACTATGAGCGTGATGGGTGGAATATCGTTAGATAGCGTCATATCGCAGACAAATCCGGCCTATGCCCTGGTTTTGGGCATTCCCACCCTGCAGACTGGGGTATTCGGAGGTATCGTCGTCGGGGCTTTGGCAGCATGGTGTTATAACAGGTATTACACTATCGAGTTGCCGCCCTTTCTGGGCTTTTTCGCCGGCAAACGTTTTGTTCCTATTGTCACCGCTTTCAGCTCCTTTTTCCTTGGCATCTTAATGTTTTTTCTATGGCCTCACGTACAAGCGGGGATTAACGCCACATCGCAGTATTTAATGGGGTCAGCCTACCCTATTGCAGTGTTCTTCTTCGGGTTTGTAAAACGTTTGTTAATACCCTTCGGCCTTCACCACATCTGGCATGCTCCATTCTGGTTTGAGTTCGGTCAATACACAACCGCGGCAGGAAATATAGTGCGCGGAGACATGAATATTTTCTTTGCCCAGTTGCAAGATGGAGCAAGTTTAACGGCGGGGCATTTCATGGCCGGCGAGTTTCCCGTAATGATGTTCGGCCTTCCGGCAGCGGCCTTAGCCATGTACAGATTGGCAAAACCGGAGAACAAGAAATGGGTCGGCAGCTTAATGGCTTCCGCGGCGCTCACGTCTTTCTTGACGGGAATTACGGAACCCATAGAATTTTCCTTCCTATTTCTGTCTCCTTTGCTCTTTTTATTCCACGCAATTTTAGACGGCATAGCCTTTGTGGCACTCTATTTTTTAGATATCAACATAGGCTATACTTTTTCCGGCGGAGCCATCGACTTTTTCTTATTTGGAGTGGTTCCCGGCCGTGAGCCCTGGTGGCTCGTTATTGCTGTTGGCGCTCTTTACGCGCTCCTCTATTATTCTGTTTTTTCCTTTGCCATCAAAAAATTTGATCTGCCGACTCCCGGACGAGAAAAGTCCGAGGCCAAACTTAACGGGGCTTCTATCTCCCCCACCTCAACTCCAAAAAGGTCAGAAACTTTGCCCTACGACGTCCTGGAGGCCCTAGGCGGTCGAGAAAACTTAACTAAACTCGATGCCTGCATTACCCGATTGCGCGTTTCAGTTAAAGATGTTTCCAAGGTAAACAAAGAAAGCCTACGGGACTTGGGAGCTTCGGGAATTATGCAGGTAGACAAAAACCTTCAAATTATATTTGGGACCAAATCGGAAAAGATAAAAGAACAAATCGCAGACATCCTAAAGGGAGAAAGACCCGATATCTCTACTTCGAAAGACGAACAACTTGGAGAAGGAAGCAGCATTTCGGGCAAAGATATGATAATCGCAATGCCCATGACCGGAAAACTGATACCTATCTCCGAAGTGCCCGATAAGACCTTCTCAGAGAAAATCTTGGGTGACGGCTTCGCCATATTGCCGAAAGACGGCACCGTCGTATCTCCGGCAGACGGAAAAGTGGCTGTCTTCTTTCCCACTAAACATGCCATAGGAATTGTTGCAGACAACGGACTAGAGATGCTTATTCACGTAGGCATCGATACGGTAAAACTCAACGGAGAAGGTTTTGAGGCATTTGTTAAACAGGGAGACGTCGTCAAACGGGGACAGGTCCTCCTTAAAGCAAATCTGGAGTACATCTCTAAAAATGCACCCTCTACGATATCCCCGATAGTATTCACAAATTTAAGCTCCGACGAAAGAATCGAGATAATCGAGGAAAGAGATGTGAAAATCGGGGAAACTGGTTGCGTGCGCATCATAAAGAGACAACCTGTACCTCGGGAAACGGTTAACCTATAAGCAAAGAGGTCCCTTCCAGGGGCCTCTTTTATGTTTGCCTGCAATGCAGATTGTCATGCTATCTAGCCTTGTGGGGCATTCGATCATTGGATGACAGAAATTCCAATTCCACGTCATGCGTTAGGAGATCGGAATAGCGAAAAGAGACAGTGCTGTTTTGGGCCTTTACATACAGAGTAAATATATTAGGATAGGTCTCCATGATAACACCTTCATGTTCCTCTGTCTTTCTCCTGCCCTTGGCCTGTCGATATCTAACGCGATCACCGATGTGGGAAGCCAGTTTTTCGCGTATACCAAGCAACTTCTCAGACACCGGACATCACTCCTTAAATGTCATTTGTACATATTTTACTACATATTTCTATAAAATACAAGCAAAATAAAATCCATACATCAAATTATTAGTACATAAAAAAACCACGGCCCCCAAGTTCGGCATTGGAGGCCGTTGCAAGACCGCCGATCTTCAGAAGTTTCAATTATTTCCTTTCGTACTTTCCAATCAATTCCCCATATGCCAAAATATGTCCTTTGATCGCCTTTTCCACGGCAAACTTATGAGCCCCACTTTTAAGGTTGAGGGAAGGTATATCAAGGGCGTATACTTTGAAGTAGTACCGATGTGGTCCATGCCCCTTTGGAGGACAGGGGCCGCCATAGCCCAGCCGACCAAAATCATTTACGCCAGCAACCCCTGGAGATTCGCCCTCTTCTATACCTCTTTTTTGGGGCTCTATATCGAAGAAAATTGCATGAGTAAAAGTTCCGCTAGGCGCATCCGGATCATCTGCTATCAATACTAGGCTTAGCGTGTTTTCCGGCACTCCCTCCCATGCAAGAGGTGGCATAATATCCTTTCCCTCACAGGTATATTTTGAAGGAATAAACTCTTCGTTATTGAAGGCCGGCGACGTCACTCTTATTTGCATTTCACACACCCCCGCCAAATAATCGCCTGTAGAATTTGCCATTAAATTACGTACTGGCCATAAAATTATTATACAACACAAAATACATAGTACTTTTTTCACGTTTTAATAGCCTCTTCCTCATTATTTTTAATTTTTACTCCTTTTTTGTCACCGCACTCCCGCCTAAATAGGCAGCTTTCACTCTTTCGTCACCGGCAAGTTCACTTGCAGGCCCTTCAATGCTTATCTTTCCCGTCTCGAGAATGTAGGCATAGTCCGATTCGGCTAAGGCCTTTTTCGCGTTTTGTTCCACAAGTAAGATGGAGGTCCCGCTTTCCTCATGGATTTTTCTTATGGCATTAAAAATTTCCTTTACTAGAATCGGGGCTAATCCCAAGGAAGGTTCATCTAACAAAAGTAAAGTCGGCTTCGCTATCAATCCTCTTCCTATGGCAAGCATTTGTTGCTCTCCCCCGGAAAGAGTGCCGGCAAGTTGGTTTTTTCTTTCGGCAAGGACAGGGAAAAGCTCGAAGATCCACTTTTTTGTCTCCTCAACTTCCTCGTCCAACAGCCGCTTTCTCGCTCCATAAGACCCCAGGTTAAGATTTTCTTCAACTGTCAGAGTCGGAAATACCCTTCTGCCCTCGGGAACATGCGAAATTCCTTGGAAGGCAAGATCATGGGCGGAAAGAGAGGCCATTTCTTTCCCTTTATAGAAAATCTTTCCCTCTTTTAAAGGAACTATTTTGGAAATCGATTTGAGCATAGTAGATTTTCCCGCTCCATTGGCCCCTAGGACAGCTATTATCTGGCCTTCATTAAGTTTTATAGATACGCCTTTAAGAGCCGTCACGGCACCGTAGGACACTACCACGTCTTTTAAAACTAGAAGCTCTGACATCACCTACTCCTCCCTGCCAAGATATGCCTCGATGACTCTGGAGTTGTTGTAAATATCCTGTGGTCTTCCCTCTGCTATTTTTATGCCCATGTCCATTGCAACTACCCAATGTGAGATACCCATGACCAAGTTCATGTCATGTTCAATGAGCAAAATAGAGAGATCCATCTCGTCCAAAAGGTTTTCAAGAAATATCATGAGGTCTTCCGTCTCTTTGTCGTTTAGGCCCGAGGACGGTTCGTCGAGGATGAGCAACTTTGGCGAAGAGGAAAGAGCTCTGGCCAACTCCAGGAGCTTTTGCTTACCGTAAGGAAGATTTTTGGCAAGTTCGTCGGAAAGGCCGGCAAGCCCTGTCTTATCAAGCCAATACATGGCAGTTTCTATGGCCCACTTTTCTTCCAATATTTGGGATTCCGTTCTCATGATCGAAGAAAAGACGTAAGAACTCATTCTATGATGAAGACCGGCCATTACATTTTCAACGCATGTAAGGCCTGGAAAAAGGCGTATGTTTTGAAATGTTCTTGCAATACCAAGACTCGCTACTTTGTGGGGCTTAAATCCGGTAATATCTTTGCCTTCGAAGTATACTTTTCCGGAGACGGGTTTATATATGCCGGTTACGACATTAAACACAGTAGTCTTTCCTGCACCGTTGGGACCTATTATACTAGTTATCTTTCCATGGCCCACAACCAAATCTAAGTCTTTTACAGCAATGAGGCCTCCGAATTTCATGGTAAGCATGTCGGTTACCAAGATATGTTTTTCAAACGAGCTAGCTTCTCCGTTAACCGATTGTCTCGCCGTTGTCCTAGTTTGGTCGACGGCAACAGGTCTTACCCTTTCTTCGGTTTCTTCTGCCGATCTGACGTTTGGTATCGCAATTTCCCTCTTACGTGGCCAAAGCCCACCGGGTCGAAAAATCATGGCTAAAACCAAAGCGCCTCCAAAAAAGAGCATTCTGTAGTTTGCCACTACCCTGAATATTTCAGGAAACACTGTGATAATACCTGCTCCTAGTATTGAACCGGGAATAGAACCCAACCCCCCCAACATGACTATGCAAAATAGCATGGAGGATTCCATAAAAGTAAAAGTGTCGGGAGAAACAATCATTAATTTGCTAGCGTAGATGTTGCCTGCAACCCCTGCCAGGGCAGCCCCCAAGACAAAGGAGAGCAGTTTGAAGTGCCTGACATCTATACCGCTCATTTCGGCAGCTATTTCATCTTCCCTAAGGTAGTTCCAGGCCCTCCCTATGCGAGAACGTTGCAACCTGACCAAGCCTAAAATTACTATAGCAAGTATGATCCAAACGTAAAAATAAAACCTAATAGATGTATCTATTGCAAACAACCCGAAGGAGGGTCTGCCTATTCCAGTGATCCCATTTGGTCCTCCCGTAAGTCCAAAGGGATTGTTTATCAAAGCCAGCCTGACGATTTCGCCAATTCCTATCGTAACTATACATAAATAGTCTCCCCTCAAGTGTATTATGGGAGAAGTCACAATATAGGCAAAAATACCTGCACATAGGGCACTTAAGGGTATTAACCATACGATTGGTATACCATATAAAGTATTTAAAATAGCAGTAATATAAGCACCAATGGCATAAAAAGCGGCATGACCAAGGTCAAATAATCCCGTTTCCCCCAGTACTATGTTCAAACTCAAACCGAGCAAGGCGTATACCCCAAAGAAAAAGGCGACATCAATCCAATAAAAATTTGAAAAAAAGGGAAATGCCAAAAAAAGGGCGATGACCATCCCTAATATCAATTGAGATCTCTTATGTCTTTTATTCATCTGTTACACCTTTTCCGCAACTTTTTCGCCTATCAATCCGGTAGGCCTGAAGATCAATATCAATATGAGTATTAAAAAGGTAAACACATCTTTCCACGCGCTTGATATGTAGGCTGCTCCAAACATCTCTACCAAACCAAGGAGCAATCCGCCAAGCATTGCCGCCGGTATATTACCTATCCCTCCCAAAATAGTTGCAGTGAAGGCTTTAAGACCGTAGTTCCACCCCATGACGAAAGAGATCTGGCGATAGTACATGCCGTTCATCACTCCTGCCATGCCACCCAAGGCAGGGCCCAGAAAGAATATAAATAGAGTGATCTTCCCCACATCAATGCCCAACATGGTTGCCATCTCCTTGTCCAAAGCTGTAGCCCTAATGGCGGCACCAAAGGTTGTTTTTTGGACGACGTAATATAAAATCAGCATCAATACAAAGGATAGGATCAATATGAACAGTTGCATTGACGTAATATGAAACCACCCCAAAGAGATGGTATAGGTGGGAACGACGGAAGCGGGATAAGCTTGATACCTGGGCCCCCATACAGCCATTATCAAATTTTCAAGGAATATGGAAACACCCAAAGCCGAGACAACTAGCGGCAATCTTCCCGATTTTTGAACAGGCCTGTAGGCCACTCTCTCCATCAATACGCCTACACAACCTACGGCGAAAAAAGCAAAAAGCAGGGCCGCAGCCATGCCTCCCCACAAACCAAACCTCTGGCTTACGGCCCCGGCACTCCAAACCAAAAGAGTATAGCCCAAGTAACTCCCTAAGGCGAATAAATCACCGTGGGCAAAGTTTATTAATTTCATCACTCCATATACCATGGAATATCCAAGCGCGATGAGGGCATAAAATGAACCTATAGTCAGTCCGTTAAGTAACTGTTCCAGGATTATCGACAAGACGAGCCCCTTCTTTCCTGATCAGTTTTATGGTTGATAAACCACCATGTCTCCCTCTCCGGTCACCACATACATCTTATAAATTATCCCCTTTCTATCCCCGCGTTCCGTGAAGGCAATACTTCCGGTTATCCCCTCGCAGCCTTCCATACCGGTTCTCAGTACCTCCAACATTGCCTCGGTATCGGTCGAACCTGCCTTATCAATCGCCCAGGTAAGGGCAATAAGGGCATCAGCAGCGTATACAGGCCACGGACTAGTCGGTACGGTGTTATGCCTTTGTCTGTAAAGTTCCAGGAACCGCTTTGCTTTTGGAGTATCCAAATCTGTAGGCATGGGTTCTTGCGTCATCAGGCAACCTTTTGCGTATTCTATGCCCGCTATTTTAACAAAATCTTCATTAATGGCTGCGTTTCCTCCGACGAAGGGACACTTTATTCCCAATTCTCGTCCCTGACGCACCAGCAGGCCGGCCTCGGGAAAGTATCCGGTAAAATACCATACATCGGGATTAGTCTCGCGGAGTTTCGTTAATATGGGCGTAAAATCTTTTTCGCCTGGTGTTATGGCATCATAGAAAACGAGTTCGGCTACTCCGGCATCCAGGTATTCTTGAAGAGCCTTCCTAGCTTCTTCGGCAACTCCCAAGGCAAAGGTCGTATTGTCATGCATGATGGCTATACGACGCGCCTTCATCGTCCCTACTGCATATTCGCTAAAGAACTGACCCTGAGTGTCATCACGTCCGCAGGTTCTGAAGAAGTATTTACGTTCTTTGGCCATTGTCAGCTTAACGGCAGTGCTTCCATAACCTATATCGATCATCTTGCTTGCCTCGTAAATATCGGCAGCCGGTTCGTTCACGGAAGAACCGTAAGTACCGATAACCGCTGCAACCCGTTGGGAAACTAACCTTTGAGCCGCCAATGCGCTGTCTCTGGGATTAGAAGCATCATCGGCTACCACAATCTCAATCTTCCGCCCTCCGAGGATACCCCCCTGCTCTTGGATCATCTGAAGGGCTACTTCAACTGAATTTTTGGCCATTTCTCCTTCGTATGCCCACTGACCCGTTATAGGCGCTTGTAACCCTACCTTTATGGGCTTCTCCTCGGCTGCAACAGCTCCCGCAGAAAGCACGAACAGAAAAACTATAAACAGACAAAACCACACCTTTTTCATTTTCCCCTCTCCTCCTTTTGGTTGTGTTCTTTATTATATTACTATGGATTTTGATTTGTTTACAAGCGAGTTGTAGTAATTATACAACATACTCTTCGCCAAACAAAAGACATGAACTCAAAACCAATTAGAGGAAAGGGGTTCAGGTGCAGTTTTTATGCTAAACTAAATTCTCTGGCGACTGCTCTAACAGCTTTCTCTGCATCATATTTGGGAACCAATGTGGATATTTTGATCTCGGATGTGCTGGTGCCAAGCAATTTTACGCCTTCTTTATTAAGGGCCGCAAAGAATCTTGCCGCAACACCGGGTGCTGACTCCATGCCTACGCCTACCGCCGTTATCTTTGCAACTTCGTCATCTTCTATGAGCCTATGTTCGCCGTATTGAGATAAGACCTCTTCAACTACCTCCCTGACCCTTTCGCTTGCCCCCTCAACGACAGTAAACGTCAGATAGGTGTATCCGTTGTCCTTCACTATGGAGATCATGTCCAAGTTGATATTATTTGAAGCTAATGCTTCAAATAGATGAACTTGAGCCCTTTGTCCACCCGACATCGGGCTGATCGTGAACTTGCGTTGGTTTTTGTCCATCGTCACTCCCATTACTACAGGTTGTTCCAGCCATTCCGGCAAAGCATTCACCACGTAAGTCCCCCTCTCTTCTGAAAATGTTGAAGCACAGTATAGTGCCACGTTAAACTTCTTCGCTATCTCTACGGCCCTGGAATGAACGACCTTTGCCCCCATGGATGCGAGCTCCATGAGCTCGTCGTACGTTATATATTCGTGCTTTTTAGCAGAAGGAATAATCTTGGGATCGCAGGCAAAGACTCCGGCTACGTCGCTGTAAATCTCGCATTTAGTGTTCAGCTTCGCTGCTATTGCAACGGCAGACGTGTCTGAACCACCCCGTCCCAGCGTCGTGATGTCCTTCAAATTGGTTATTCCCTGAAAACCGGTGACGACGATAACATCGTTAGTCTGAAATTCATCGAGCAACCGTTCGGCGTTTATGTCGATTATGCGAGCGTTGTTGAAATCGGAGGTGGTGACCATCTCGAGCTGAAAGGCGTTGAAGGACACAGAGGGCACGCCGATGTCATTGAGCGCGATGGAAAGTAAAGCCGCTGTAACCTGTTCGCCGGTAGAAAGTAACATGTCAAGCTCACGCGGCTTAGGTGAGTCGCTAACTTTTTTTGCCAAGGCGATCAGTTCGTCAGTAGTCTTTCCCATGGCCGAGACCACGACACATACTTTTTCTCCTTCCTCAACGTTCTTTTTTATCTTCTCTGCGATCTTTTTGATCTTTTCAGGCGTCGCAACCGATGAACCTCCGTATTTTTGTACGATCAAGGACATATCCCTCCATTAATTTGTCGTTGCTATAGATTTCTCAATTCTTCGACGATTTTGCTCTTTTGGGCGACGTTTTCGTCCACTATCTTCACAACCCTTGCCGGGGCACCAATAACCACGGCATTTTCCGGTACATCTTTTGTAACAATGGAGCCTGCGCCCACTATGGCACCGCTTCCTATTTTTACTCCCTCCAAGACTACGGCGTTGGCGCCGATTAAAACTTTGTCTCCAATGATGACGGGAGTAGCGCTTGGTGGCTCTATAACGCCAGCTATAACAGCACCTGCTCCTATGTGGCAGTTGGATCCGATGATTGCCCTTCCGCCGATCACTGCATTCATATCTATCATTGTGCCCGCTCCGATGACCGCTCCTATGTTTATCACTGCGCCCATCATGATCACCGCACCTTTGCCTATATCGACCATGTCCCTTATTACCGCCCCAGGTTCTATGCGGGCATCGTATTTCGTGAGATCAGCCAGCGGGACGGCAGAATTTCGTGCCCTCACCTCGATGTGATAACCCCTAATGCGTCCTTTATTGCTTTCAATTACCTCTTCGATCTCTTTATAATCTCCTAACAGGACACCGAAATCGAGACCACCCACGAATTTCACGTTTTTTATTTCAAGGCCCTTCAGATCTCCGGATACGAAAGCAATCGAGGGCGTCGTCTTTTGAGATTGGCTTATCAGCTTTATGATTTCTTCAGGCTGCATTGAAGCACCTCCTCGAAGCTGTAAAGCCCGGGTTTTGCGGTGGCTGCAAACTCCGCTGCCATTAAAGCGCCGTAGGCAAAGACGCTTCGCGATATCGCCCTATGGTTAAAGGAGAGCACCTCGCCCTCGTTTGAAAAGATTACATTATGATCTCCCGGTACACCGCCGATCCTAAGAGAATGCATGAGACAAGGCCTTCCGGTGGCATTTTGAAGCATGATTGCCGTTCCCGAGGGAGCGTCCTTTTTCTTGTTATGATGTATCTCGACGATCTCCAGATCCCAATCCTCGAAGAATTTTGAGTAATTCGCAAGGATTATTTTTAAGGCGTTGATGCCGATGGAGAAGTTATAGCTTTGCACCACAGGTACTTGCCTTGCAAGTTCCCTTAACATTTCAAAGTCACTGTCTTGGAGGCCAGTGGTTCCTATCACCAAAGCTGCCCCATGTTCTCTGCAAAGCCGGACCGTCTCTGGAAGGCAGCTTGGATTTGAGAAATCTATTATGACGTCGGGTTTGCCACCATCGCTCCAGCTTCCTTCGTAGTTAACGGTCAGACACAATGTGTGATCGACAAATGCCTTCTGAATTTCCTGTCCCATCCTGCCGGTCGACCCAACTAGGCCATAACGCATTGCAGTATCCTCCCTTCTGTCATAGCCCTGTCAACTTCCGCCATCGCCTTCTGCGATGCGGGAACTAGAGGAAGGCGCAGCTCGTTTTTGCACAAGCCCAACTTGCTGGCGGCATATTTCACGGGAATTGGATTCGTCTCGCAGAAAAGACCCTTCATTAAGGGGAAAAGCTGCAGATGAAGACGGCGCGCTTCCTCTGCGTTTCCCTGCAGTGCGTAGCGCATCATGTCAGAAGTTTCCTTTGGCGCTACGTTGGAAAGGACTGAGATTACACCGTCTCCTCCAGCGTTTACCAGATGAAAGGCCTGATCGTCGTTACCGGAAAGCACAGCGAAGTCCCCTCTTGCCTTTTTCACCATTCTTATCAGCGAATCGACTTGCGCCTGACTGCCTGATGCCTCCTTTATCCCCACTATGTTTGAAATCTCGGTCAGCCTTAAAACTGTCTCGGGCAGTATGTTGACGCCCGTCCTGCCAGGAACGTTATAGATGATTATTTGACCGCTTCCCAGACGTGAGGCAATTGTTCGGTAATGTTGATAGAGCCCTTCCTGAGGCGGTTTGTTGTAGTAAGGCGTTACGATCAATACTGCATCAGCTCCTAAGGAAAGCGCTGCAAGTGATGTCTCTGCCGTTGTTTGTGTACAATTTGAACCCGTGCCGATCACAACAGGGATCTTACCTCCCACTTTATTGATGCAAAAACGTATGATCTCATTTTTCTCCGAGCTTGAGATCGTAGCTGCCTCTCCAGTGGTTCCAAGCACCACCAGAAAATCTACGCCGTTTCTTACCTGAAAATCAAGTAACTTTTCGAGGCTATCAAAATCTACCTTTCCTTCATTAAAAGGCGTTATCAATGCGGTGCCAGTTCCCCTAAACATGTCTATCCCTCCTATATTTGGATATAAAAAAGCTCGTCCCAAAAAACTGGGACGAGCCATAATACCCGCGGTACCACCCATCTTGAACACCTCTGCTATATGGACAAAGATGTTCCTCTCTTTAGCCCTTTAACGGAGGCAACCCGGGCATGTACTTCGGCCACATAACGCCTTTCCATGCCAGCTACCGCAAGCTTTGGGCCTTACGGTGCATCAAGAGCGCCTCTCAGCTCGTTAAACGCTCCTCTCTGTTGATGCCTGAACCCTCCAGCCTCTTGCGTCATCGCCGTTACCATATTAAAAAATGAGTTGCATGAATCTTACAAGGATATTTTTAATTTGTCAATGGGTCTTACTCGCTTTTTGCACGTTCCAATCTTGTCCTTGCCCGCTTGCCGTCAGGATCTCCAAACCACGGCACTATGCAGAGGAACCTAAAGGGTTTGTCCGAGGCGTTTCCGTAGGAATGAGAAACGTTAGGTGGCACGAAAGCCCAGGACTTTTCGGGCAGGTCCCACGTCACTCCTTCTATGATGACCTGACCGTGTCCTTCCAGGGTGATCAGGTAGTGCGGCCATTCGTGTTGGTGTTCGGAGATCATCCTGTTTGGCGGAAGGGTAAAGAAACGGACGACGTAATCGTCGAAGAAGCGTCCGGGGCCGAAGACTATTCGTTTCACCACCCCTTCCCCGAGTGAAAAGGCCTTAAGCTCAAGGAGGTCTTCCAGCTTTCCCGCCAAAGGCTCTCTTAAATCTTCATCCGTCATTTTCTAGCCTCCTCCAAAGCTTTTAGTATCCTATCCGGAGTTGCAGGAATCGTCTTAAGCCTGATGCCGCAGGCGTTGTGTATCGCATTTATTATAGCTGCATGAGGTGCCGAAAGGGGAACCTCTCCAGTGCCGGAAGCGCCAAAGGGACCGAACTCCCTGGGAGATTCCATGTGTATCAGGCGGATATTGTCGGGTATATCCTTGATGTAAGGAAACCCGCAAGCTAATAGGTTGTTGTGCTTTTTTACGTCCTCGAAGTTTTCCTTCAATGCAAACCCTATGCCCTGAGCGATGCCTCCGTAAAGTTGTCCCTCTACAACGGCGTAGTTATTGATCTTTCCCACGTCACATGCCAGCGTCATGCGATCGACGGTCGTCTCTCCTGTCGTTACGTCCACGGATACCTCTGCTAAAAAGAGGCCGAACATGTGATTGGCAAAGGGATAGCCCTGTCCCGTCTCGTCGTCCATGCCCGTGCAGTGTTGAACCTCACCATTTACGTTTCGCAAGGTAGCTTTATAGTAGCCCTCGTAGTAAGTGGGTATGCCTTCGGCGATCATCTCGTCGTAAGTCCTGTACGTGCCGTCGGGCTTTCGCATGGCGTCAAGCAGTTTTCGGCAGCTGTCCATGATGGCCATCCCGACCATGACTTGAGAACGACTTGCAGCCGCTGCCCCACTGTTGGGCGCTTTGGCAGTATCGTTACAGACAAGCTTTATTTGATCAGGCCTTAAGCCCAATGGCTTTAGCGCCTCGTGTGCCGTGCCGACACAACCCATGTCTGCTCCCTGTCCGTGATCTTCCCATGTGTTGTAAAGTATGACTCCGTCTTTGGTAAGCTCGATGTGGCTGTTTGCCTCATCGGGGCCGTCGTCGTTTGAGTTGTAAATCCCTATGGCAACGCCCACGCCATGCTTTATCTTATCGGTTGACAGGGCGGCAGCTCGCTTTTTAGCCTCTTCGTAAAGTGGCCGTATATGGGTGACCATTGCCTGAAGCGGATAAACTTCCGGCCTTTGACCGCTCGGTAAGGTATCGCCAGGCTGGATTAAGTTCTTCTCGCGGAAATCCAAGGGGTCCATGCCGACCTTTTCAGCCAACATGTCTATGGCAAGCTCTCCTCCAAAGTAGGTTTGAGGTCCGCCGTAACATCTAAAAGCCGTGCACCATTTGTGGTTGGTAAATACGGTGTAACCGCATCCGCGGATATTGTTTACTCTATATGGGGCAAGCATGAACTGTCCGCCCTTGTTGGTTAAGTCTTGGCTGGATTCGGAATATGGTCCATGGTCTACGTACCAGGTATGCTCTAAGCCTATCAGCTTGCCATTTTCGTCAGCTCCAACGCGAATCCTCATCAAGAAGGGCGACCTCTTGGGCGTGCGAACGATGTGTTCTTTCATATCGAGCCTCATGTAAACGGGCCTTCCCGTGGCAATTACACAGGCGCCAATTAAGTGTTCGTTCGTGGGGCCGACCTTGTAGCCGAACGTGGCACCCATGTTATTTTGTATGACGCGTATCTTTGAAGGCGGTAATCCTAAACCGCGGGCAATCATGAGTTGATGGCGGTACACGCAGATGCTTTTAGTCTGAAGCGTAAGACGGCCTTCTTCGTCGAAATAGCCAAATCCGCAATCGGTCTCTATCGTCAAATGAGGTTGCCTCGAACTGTAAAATTCGTCTTCAACTACGTAGGGAGCTTTGTCCAAGTCTTCCTTTGGATCGTTGCCCTTCTTTATGGGCCTCTTGTTGAACACGTTTGGTATTCCGTCTATATCGGGTATATCCTCATGCACCTTTACTGCCCCTGGTACCATGGCGTCTTTGACGTTTAAAAGCGCTGGGAGCTCTTCGATTTCTACCTTCACGGCATCTGCAGCGGCCCTTGCGTGCTCTTCCGTGTCGGCACACACTATGGCGACTGCCTCTCCCCACTGGCGGATCTTGTCTCCTTCCTCTACGAGGATTCGACGTTCCCATCCGTTGGTCGTGGCGGTCTTAGATCCCACCTGACCCCTTATTCTGTTCGTGCCCTTATTTGCGTAGATGTCCGCTGCCGTCACGATCTTATATACACCGGGCATCTTTTCTGCCTCGAGGAAATCTATCTTTTTGACTATGGCATGATGGGTCTCAGGACATACGCAGGCAGCAAAAAGCGTCTCGTCAGGTAACTTTAGCGCTACGTCGTCGCCGAAGTCCCACGTGCCGGTTGCCTTATATACCGCGCTTGGCCTCGGGTAATGGCTTCCCCATATTTTTCCGTCTCGAGTCAGTTCCGAGAAATCCGTCATCTCCTCTTCGCCGCGCAAGACTTTAGCGGCAAGCATGACGGCATCTACGATCTGAACGTAACCGGTGCATCTGCAGGCATTTCGGTTCTTCTGGAACCAATCTCGTACCTCTTCGCGGGTAGGATTTGGGTTTTCGTCGAGCAAGGCCTTGGAGCTCATAATAAATCCTGGCGTGCAAAAACCGCACTGTATAGCTCCCGTCTTTACGTAAGCCCACTGAAGTGCGTGAAGCTTGCCGGGCCTTCCTAAGCCTTCAATGGTGAGAATTTCAGCGTCTTCTGGTACCTTATCCCATCTTACGATGCAGGAACGCACGAGCTTGCCGTTCATTATGACCTCGCATGCTCCGCATTGTCCCGATCCGCATCCGAGTTTTGTTCCCGTTAGCCCGAGTTGTTTTCGAATTATGTTGACCAGCATTGCGTCAGGTGAGGCAACTACGTGGTGAGGACATCCGTTGACCTTGATGCTTTTCCTTAAATACTGTTTCATGGTTTCCCTCCTCGTTTTTTTCGAACGCCCTAAAGCTCAAATATGGCAAACTTCGACCCGGGTAACCTCCTTTCTTTAAGTTTTTAATTTGCCATACCAGCCTTAAAGCGTCCATCTAACGCTAAAGGAGGTTAAAAAAAGCTGCCTCGCTTAAAGGAGGCAGCTTTTTGCTAAAGATAACTTACGGCAGGCGTAAGCTTTCTTTAACACATCCTCCTTTCCAAACATGGGAGGCATCCTCGTTTCCAAAGATACCCATTGGCCAGAAACCATGGAGCCCATGAAGGGTCTTTAGGTTAAATGGCTCGGAGTTATTTGTATATTTTATACACGCAATCGTAACATCAATAAACGTTTTATTCAAGATAGTTTATTAATCAAAAAGAAAATTTTTACCTTTTACAATAACGATAAATGCAACTTTGTTGCAAAACATGGCCAATTATGAAAGTTTAGCAAGATACATGAGCAGCTTGAAAATATAATATGAAAAGGAATCTTGCAGGAGTTAAGTGTCATTGAAGGAATTTCATCAATCATATTATTTTACTTCAATTACTACAATCGTTAAATAGGCGAAATTATACAAGTTTTATATTATCATTCATCGCGAAGCCTAAGCAATCTTTCTGCGTGGACTACAGCTTCTTTTATTTCGCTAGTACCCGACAACATTCTCGCAATTTCCTGCACCCTTTCCTCTTCGTTTAACTCTTTGACGTAAGATTCCTCCCCCTCCTTTGTTACCCGAAAATGCTGGTCCGCAAGGGATGCAATGGTAGCCTCATGGGTTATGAGTATAATCTGGCATTTAGTCGAAAGCTCCTTAAGCTTAAGGCCGGACAACAGAGCAGCCTTGCCTCCCAACCCGGCTTCCACTTCATCGACTATCAGCAATTTGGGCAGGGTTTCCTCCGGTAATGCCATTTGCAGTGCCAACAAAATTCGACTCAATTCCCCTCCTGAGGCTATTTTGGAAATAGGTGACGGCACATTGCCGTTTGCCTCTATCATAAAACTGATCGATTCCGCTCCGCTGGATCGAACCTTCTTCAATTCCTCAACTTTGATCGTAAGCACAGTAGTCTCCATTCCAAGATCCTTTAAATGAGAATTGACGGCTTCTTCCAATTCCCTCGCTATTTTAATTCGAGAAGCGCGTAGATCAAGCGCGTGCTGGCTCACATCTTTTTTTAATTTGCTTAGCTCGTCTTTTAATCTTTCCAGTTCGACGAGGCTTTCGGATAACCAGGATATTTCCTTTTGGGCGGTATTGTAATATTCTACAAGCTCTTCAATAGATGAGGCTTTAGCAATACGTTTGCACTTTCTAAGCTTTCCGAGTTTTGTCTCCAATTCTTCTTCTTTGTGCTGCAACTCTTCGATTGTTGGAGTGTTTTCGAGAACTTCTTGTATCTGATGAGTCAATTGTTGCAGGCTTATTAAAAGATTTTGAACAGTGCGATCTATTTCTTCCGAATTCAAGATTGCTTTAAGCCTCCCTGAAATACTTTCCACCTCGCCCTCCAAACCACCTGAGGCAATACCGCCTTCTATAGCAATTAATATCCTTTCCAGCTCTTGCCTTCGACTTATCTCGTCTCTTATCATCCTCAGTTCATCTTCCCATTCGTATTCGCTGGAAAGCGAGGGATTCAAGGACTTCAATAAATTGGTTAGCTCATCTGCACCGTTATATCTTTCCTCGACTGACTTACGCCTCTGGGTGAGCTCCTGAATACGTCTTTCCATTTCTACGGCCTTGTGGAATACCGTTGCCATATCCATCTTCTTTTGTTTCAATTCTAAGCCACCGTAACTATCGAGCAAGTCAAGCTGGCTGTTTTCGTCCAACAGATCCAATTGTGAAAATTGACTTTGAATATGGATAAAATGCACCATTGACCTGGAAAGGATGTTAAGCGGCACGACATGTCCCTGAATGTAGGATTTGCTTCGCCCCTCAGATGTAACCACACGCCTTACTACCCACATTCCCTCCTGAGGCTGAAGTTCCTCGGGCAACGAGGGAATGTGATCAGCCTGAAAGGCTCCCTCCACTTCGCCGTTATCTTCCCCTACTCGTAAATAATTAGCCTGTGCTCTTTTTCCTGCTAATAATTCAAGGGCCCTCACTAGGCTGCTCTTCCCCGACCCGCTTTCGCCAGTGATGGCTATAAAGTTGCCCCTGAGCCTCAAAGATGCTGTAGTTATACCGCCTATGTTCTTGACATGAAGTTCTTCGAGCACTACCAATCCTCCTCGCCCTGACGCACGCTCACGTTGCCCCACTGCAATTTCTCCCTTAAAAGGTCGAAGTAATTATCTTCTTTGAGCTCGATCGTTGAAACGCACTTATCTCGGGCAATTGATATGTCTATCCTATCCTTAACCATTAGCTCGTAACCCAGTTGTCCGTCTTGAGTGAGATATATCTCCTTCTGATCGCTTTTGGGTATAAGAGATATTGTGTCCTCCGAACCCAGCACTAAAGGTCGGGCATATAGCGTATGAGGGCATATGGGAACCATGACCATCGCATTTACATGGGGAGGTAAAATAGGTCCGCCAGCTGAGAGAGCGTAAGCTGTAGATCCTGTGGGAGTCGATACGATAATTCCATCCGCAGGAAGCAGGCTCAAAAAGTAATCGTTTACTCTCGACTCGACTTCGATCAACCTGGCAAGCGGTCCCTTGGTTATGACTAAGTCATTGAGGGCGTACAATACGTGGACAAGGCTTCCCTTTCGCGTCACGCTGCCCTTAAGAGCCTGACGCTTCTGTATCCTGTATGCTCCGGATAAGATCTTTTCAATTTCTTCTTCAGCATTATCTGGATTGCCCGTCACCAAAAAACCCAGACGCCCGACGTTAATGCCGTACAATGGAATGTCATAATCCATCACCATACGAGAAGCCCTGAGAAAAGTTCCATCTCCGCCAATAACAACGCCAAATTTCACCGGGTTGGTTTCAATGTTCCAATCGAATTCGGGCAATCCAAGCATGGCAGACTCGTGGGATGGAGCTACAAAGCCGATCGTCCTTTTTTTACCCCATCCTATCAACCTGTATGCCAGGTTTAGCGCTGTTGACTTTCTAGTATTCACAATTAAAAGAATTTGATCCATAAAATGTACCTCATTTCGACGTCAATTAAGTTCGTCATGGGCAGCAAGGACGGCTTCATTAAAGTTCAAAGGGCTTTGCTGTATTTTCCTGGGAGTCAAATGTAATAGAAATTCGATGTTTCCCTTTGGACCCTTTATTGGAGAATGCGTCAGCCCCGATGCATTAAAGGCGACATTTCGTTCTATCCACAAAATAAGATCGCGTAAAACTTCTTCGTGCACCTTTGGGTCTGCTACAACTCCGCCTTTGCCAATCCTCTCCCTTCCTGCTTCGAATTGCGGCTTCACCAAGGCTATTATATCTCCACTTTTTGACAGCAAATCGACCAAGACGGGAAGTATTAACTTCAACGATATGAAGGAAACATCGACGGTAATTAAGTCGGCATCCTCGTCAAAATCTTCTCTTCGCAAATATCTCGCGTTTGTCTTTTCCCTCACCACAACACGCTCGTCCTGCCTCAAAGACCAGGCCAACTGGCCGTAACCTACATCAACTGCATATACCTTTTTTGCGCCCCTCTCGAGCAATACATGCGTAAAACCTCCTGTGGAAGCGCCAATATCAATACAAACCAAACCTCCAGGATTCACGCCAAAAACGTCTAACGCCTTGAGTAACTTATGAGCTCCTCTGCTTACCCAACTATCCTGTCGGACTATTTCAATATCGCAATCTATGTCGACGAAGGTGCCAGCTTTTGAAACAAGCTCGCCATTTACCTTAACTCTTCCCGCTAGAATCAATGCCGCTGCCTTATTTCTCGTATCAACAAGCCCTCGATAGACGAGCAGTTTATCCAATCGCTCTTTCAAAGTGCTCACTAACCCTTTTCACCACCTCATCGCTGCTTAATCCAACATAACGAAGCTGTTCATCTCTTGCTCCTTGAGGAACATAAATGTCAGGAATTGCAATATGAATCCAATCCAGGCCTTTATTTACGTCAAAGGCAAACTTGCTCAATTGTTCGCCTACGCCCCCTATACTGTAGGTCTCCTCGGCAATTACGACACAAGAATGGGCAGAAAACAACCTCTCAAGCGTCTCTAAATCCAATGGCTTTATAAATCTCAAGTCAACCACAGTAGGATTTATGTGTAATAAATTATTGATTTTATCGCAAGATTCCAGAAGGATAGGTATAGTGCCTCCATAGCCAATCAAAAGGACCTCTTCCCCCTGTCTCAAGATTTCAGACTTGAGCCATTCGAAGGGTTGATCCTCATCTCTTCTACCTAGAGAAAATGGGGCCTCTCCTTTTGGATACCTTATTATGGCCGGCAAAGAACTATGCTCAATCAAATTGGCGAATATATATTCCAAATCTATTACATCCCGGGGCGACGCAATGGTAAGTCCCGGAACCGATTTATACCAAGAGATATCGAGCAGCCCATGATGTGTTTCGCCATCCTCGCCAACAAGCCCGGACCTATCTAAGGCAATAAGAACCGGCAACCTTTGCATAGCTATATCGTGATATAGTTGATCTGCCGCCCTCTGCAAAAAGGTAGAATAAATGAAGACGACCGGTCGCAATCCTCCCGCTGCCAAGCCGGCAGCGTAAGTAAGCAAATGCTCTTCTGCAATACCTACGTCAAAAAATCTTCCGGGGAATTTCTTTTTAAATCCCGTCAAATTGCAACCTTCCTCCATTGCAGCGGTAAGACAAATAATTCTGTCATCGTTTTCCGCAAGTTTCTCAACGCATTGAGCTGAAGCCTTGCTCCAGGATAAAGAGTTGGCCGAGCAATTCGGCTTTTTCGCAGACACTCCATGATATTTGGTTGGGTTTTCTTCGGCCGGAACGTAACCTTTGCCCTTTTGGGTTATAACGTGTATTAAGACTGATTCATCAAAGGCTTTGGCCAGTTTGAATACCTCTTCAAGCTCTTCTATGTCGTGTCCGTTGAAAGGTCCCCAATAGTTAATGCCCAAAGCTTCAAATATGTTGATCGGCTGAAACATTGTCTTTACCTGGTATTTCATCTTTTTTAACGCCTCTGCGACTAGAGCGCTACCCAAGGGCAATCCCTCGCAAAGCGACTTTATAGCATCCTTTGCCCTTCTATACGAAGGATTAGTGCTCAGGTGGCTAAGATGTTTAGCTAAACCGCCAATTGGAACATTTATGGACATTTTATTGTCATTTAAGATTATTATCACTTTTGTCTTAAGTTCATCGATCTGGTTTAACGCCTCAAAGGACATGCCATTCGATATGGAAGAATCTCCTACTACAGCAATGACTTCATGTTTTTGGCGCAAAAGATCACGAGACTTGGCATATCCCATCGCGGCTGAAATGGACGTACCTGCATGGCCGGTGTTAAAGTGATCACAGGAGCTTTCCTCTCTTTTGGGAAATCCGCTAATTCCTTCCCATTGCCTCAGCGTGTTAAATCGATCCTTACGTCCCGTCAATATCTTATAGGTATAACATTGATGGCCAACATCAAAGACAATCTTGTCCTCCAATGGGTCGTAAACTGATAGCAGCGCAACGGTTAATTCGACAGTCCCCAGAGATGAGGCTAGATGTCCTCCGTTTTCCGTAGCCACATCTATAATCATTTGTCTTATTTCATTGCAAAGCCGGCTCTTTTCTGTATGCTTCAAATGGCGAAGGTCCCTGTAGTCTTTGATTTTACCTAAATAATTCAATGACAAGGCTTATTTAGACCTCCTCGCAATATATTCGGCAATATCTAGAAAAACTTCGAAATCAGGTCCTAATGGAAGAATCGAGTCTATTGCTTTTTTCGTTTCTTCCATGGCCAACTCCTTCGCTCTTTCCAAACCGTGAAGGGCAACAAACGTTAGCTTGCCCTCCTTAGCGTCCTTTCCTGGCGTTTTTCCAAGCTCTGAAATGCTTCCCGTTACATCGAGTATATCATCAATGATCTGAAAGGAAATGCCGAGATGTGTCCCATAATTATATAAACATGACATTGTTTTTTCACCGGCTCCGACGAGTGCAGCCGAAGCGGTGATGGAAGCACGAAGCAAGGTAGCCGTTTTAAGCTCGCACATTTTCCACAAAAACTCCCCTTCTCCTTCGTGGCCTTCCTGTGTTATGTCGAGAGCCTGCCCTCCACATATCCCACAGGGTCCAATGGCATGGGAGAAAATTTTAAGGGCGTTAAGTATGTTCGATTGGGTAAAGCCAAGTCTCGGCAGTTCTTGCAAGCATAGTTCAAAGCCGTAAGCCAACAACGAATCTCCTGCCAAAACGGCCATTGCTTCGCCATATACTTTATGGTTCGTTAGTTTTCCACGTCTATAGTCATCATTATCCATGCAGGGAAGATCATCGTGAATTAAAGACGCAGTATGTGCCATCTCTATGGCGGCCGCTAAAGGCAACACTCCATCGGGGTCAATGCCAAGTTTTTCGGCGGTTATTTGACACAGGACAGGCCTTATCCTCTTCCCTCCATTCAAAAGCGAATAGGCAATACATTGACACAAGACATCCGGAATCTCGTCATTGTTGAGTATATTCTCCAAATAGGCATCTATTTTTTCTTTTTTCGACTCAAAGATTTGTTTTAGTTCAACATTACTCAATTTTCGCCCTCCTCTCGAGGTTCCCAAGGGGTCTCATCACCTTCTTCGCTTACGAGCATTATTTTTTGCTCCGCCTCGGCAAGATAGGCCTGACAACTTCTCACCAAGGCAACTCCCCGCTCAAATATACTCATAGCCTCCTCAAGAGGAAGCGCCTCCTTTTCCAGTCGTTGTATTATCTTTTCTAACTCTTCGATATCTTTTGAAAACGACATTTTCACTCCCCCAAACTGGACTTTTCATTTGATTTTTCGCTCTCATACATGTTAAAATACCCTCGCCGTTTTATATTGCAAAGGAGGTAACTTAACATGTCTCGTGTATGTGATTGTTGTGGACGAGGTCCGATAACCGGGAATAAGGTTAGTCATTCCAATCGCAAAACCAGGCGTCGTTGGCTGGTAAATTTGCAGGTCGTTAACGTTGATCTCGGTGGTGGTATCAAGAAGCGGATGAAAGTCTGTACTCGTTGTTTGCGCTCCGGTTTGGTCAAGCGGGCAATTTAAAAGCCCGCTTTTTATAATATTCATTTTGGGCCCAGACATATATATACTCCAACGCAACCGCTATCGACCTTTAAATCAACTTCTCGTTCATCGCTTACTAACTCGTTACTGACGGCAAATGGTTCATCGAGCCTCAACGTAGCATTATCCAGTTCCCATTTAACTTTTTTTATGCTAACCCCGTGAGAACTCGGGGTTAAAGACAAAAGGGAGATAGCAAGAGGCTTATTGTTAAAATGCAATTTCAATTCCTCACCGCCCCTTAACAGTATAAAGGATTCCTCTTCGTCAAGGAAACCAGCAGCATCCACCCCCCGTTTTTTTGCCCATTGCAAGCTAAAGATATTGCTCAAAGAGTGGTCCAATCTGCCGCCTAGTCCCGCCGTAACAAAGACAGATACCGACCTTCCGTAACTTCTGCTAATTTGCATTAGGGCAAGCTGTAAGTCGGTGTAATCTTTGTCTTTCGGATACCTGTAGACTTTTGCTCCAGCCTCCTTAGCCCATGCCCAATCCTCCAAAGGAGAGCTGTCTCCGTCGCCGACAATCGCTTTAGGTATGACATTAAGTTTTCTGCAATAGGTAACTCCTCTATCGGCTACCCAAACGTCAAAACATCTCGCCGTAGCTTCCAGCCATGCGTCACTTGGAGGCTTTCCGCCTGCTATCAGCAAAACCTTGCAGTCACAAAAGGAGGGAGTTCTTAGCATCGAAAAGGATTCGACTTCAATCAATTCCATTGCTTTCACCACCCAACGCTTCGGCCAAAACCTGCCTTGCCTTACCTTCATCGAGAAGTATTTCCCTAGGTTTAGATCCCTCCTGAGGACCAACTATGCCCAATTGTTCCATGGTATCGATAATACGTGCTGCCCTTGTAAATCCAATTCTAAGTTGACGTTGAAGCCTGCTAGCAGAGGCTATACCAGTCGCCAAGACAACTTCAACGGCCTCTTCGAGCAAAGGATCGTCCAAATAGGCAGCCTCATGGCTCGTCTGCCCCTCCTCCGATATGTTGATATATTCTGGCTCCCCAAAGATGTTAACGGTGTATTGTATAAAGCGATTTATAGTGTCCTCATCCACCCATGGAGCTTGAATTCTGACGGGTTTTGAGTACTTTGGAGACAGAAAAAGCATGTCGCCCTTACCAAGGAGCTTCTCAGCGCCTCCTACATCGAGGATTGTTCTTGAATCGGCCTGGGATGGCAATGCGAAGGCCACTCGAGCTGGAATATTTGCCTTAATCAAACCGGTCACTACATTGACCGATGGTCGTTGCGTAGCCAAAATAAGGTGAATCCCCGTTGCCCTTGCCATCTGAGCTAACCTGCAAATATAATCTTCTACTTCTTTAGGCGAAGTCATCATTAAGTCTGCCAATTCGTCTACTACAATCACGATATTGTAGAGCCTATCCTTCGGCAAAACCTTCTCGTTGTAAGACACGATATTTCTTACTCGTGCTTTTGCAAAGAGATTGTATCTACGCTCCATTTCGTTAATAGCCCAAGCCAGAGCAGCGACTGCCTCCTTTGTCTCCACTATTGGCGAAGCCAGGACATGAGGAAGCTTTTCGTAAAAGGTCATCTCTACTCTTTTTGGATCTATGAGAAGCAGTTTAACTTCATCTGGACGCCTCTCGAAGCACATTCCTATCAAACAAGAGGAAATAAAAACACTCTTACCCGATCCGGTTGTTCCCGCCACGAGCAAATGAGGAAGGCTCTCAAGCCCAACCACCATGGGACTGCCGTCTACGTTCAAGCCAAGCGGTAAAGGCAATTCATATTTTGAATGCGTAAAGTTAGGAGACTCTATGACCTCTCTCAAATGTACGGCCCTTCGCTTAGGGTTCGGTATCTCTATGCCCACATAAGGCTGTCCCAGTATCGGAGCTTCCACTCTGAGACTGGGAACTGCTAAAGCCAATGCCAGATCGTTCGACAAAGCCGCTATCCTGCTGACTTTTATTCCGGGTGCTATTTGTATACGAAATTGAATTACCGTAGGCCCCTGTACTATATCCGCTAACTCCGCTTCTATTCCAAATTCGGCCAAAGTATCGACTATCTTAGCCCCGTATCGCTCCAATATGGGCTTGATATCGGCAGTTATGTTGTTGTCAACGGCTGCCCCCAATATATCCAAAGGTGGAGGAAACTTTCCAGGTTCCACATCGGGAGGTAACACAAAACCGTCTTCAGCGTCGTCAACTTCAAACACACTTAAGCCATCTTCGCTAATTTCGGAAACAATATCATCTGCCTTTTCCCCGATTACAGACGATAGAGGAAGCCCAATATCGGCAGCTCCTTCGCTTACCTCTTTGGTATGATCGCGAAAATCGACCGCATCATGGGACTGAAACTCATAATCGATGGATTCGGATTTGTCACGTCTGCTCCTCTTTCCGAATAAAGATAGATAAAAATCTTTTAGTTTACAGTAAAGCCTTGAAAAAGGTAATTTCAAGGCTGAAATGAAATCCGTGAAATTTCCCTTTCCATGAAGAAAAAAGAGCGTGATTGCCAACATCAATCCAAAAAGAGAAATACCAAGAGGTCCAACGCTTTGAAGCGATATTGATGCAATAAAATAACCCCAAGTTCCGCAAAAGGTTATATCAAAAGTGTTTGGATTATTTAGGTATATCAAACCGAGG
This sequence comes from Acetomicrobium sp. UBA3949, assembly GCA_002385485.1. Taxonomy (GTDB): domain Bacteria; phylum Synergistota; class Synergistia; order Synergistales; family Acetomicrobiaceae; genus Acetomicrobium. The sequence continues at coordinate 51,138 of DGDP01000096.1, forward strand.
AATAGCTCGAGAATCAAAAAGAACAAAAACACTATACCAGTTTGAGCTAATAGGGCCGAAACCTTTCGTTTAGCCAAGAGCACAATACATATATAACTTAAATAAAACAGCGGAATTAATGAGGCAAGACCCCATTTTCCAGTTAGAAACTCCTTTGATCGCTCGCCGATAAAGCCTGTCCATGGAGTAAATATGCTTGTAATTAGGTAAATAGTAACGAAAAGAAGAAGGATCAAAAGAAATTCGAACATCCTGGTTGCTCTTTGCATCCTAACACGGCATCTCTCTTCGTTAAAAAAGTCAACAAAGGCTGCTTTCAGGGTATGAGTCAATCCGCCTACCCGCTCTTTAATTCCTCTTTTATTCGTTTTTGACCTGCCTTTTGTCTTTCTCGAATAGCGGTCTGACATTTAAATATCGCTTCCTCCTACGACTAGCTCCTTTATGAGAACGGTTGGCTGACCATCCGTCACTGGAACGGATTGGCCGTTTTTTCCACAAAAGCCGACATCAAATTCTAGATCGCTTCCAACGGCCAAAATATCTTTCAACACTTGAGGTCCGTTCCCAACCAGGATAGCACCTTTTACCGGAACGGTTATCTTCCCATCCTCGATGAGGTATGCCTCTTCCACATTAAAGACAAAATCACCGGTTGTGGGATCCGTCTCACCGCCACCCATCTTTTGAGCGTAAAGCCCGAAAGAAACTCGCGAAATGATTTCCTCCTTTTCCATATTTCCCGGCAAGAGAAAGGTATTTGACATCCTGGTTATGGGATAAGAAGTATAGGATTCCCTTCTTCCATTGCCAGTCAGGGGAAGTCCCCACATTTTATTACAAAATACGTCTGCCATATACGCCTTTAATATTCCATCTTCGATCAAGATAGTCCTTTGGGCAGGCGTGCCCTCATCGTCAAATTTATACGACCCAAAAGCACCTTCGATAGTGGCATCATCTATTAATGTAACGGCTGGATTGGCAACCACTTCACCAATCCTATCCTTAAAAACGGAGCGATTTTTATAGACTATATCGCCTTCCAAAGCATGGCCACAAGCCTCATGAATCATCGTCCCCCCTGCCTCCTCTCCTGATAGTACCACAGGTACCTTCCCTGCTGGACAAGGAGAACATTCTGGACCAAGCAAGGCCCTTTTGGCAGCTTTTAAAGCTGTTGACATTGTATCCGTTCTTTCTAAAAACTGTGCAAAAGGAAGGCTGAATCCTCTTGACTCGTACCCCGAAAAGAGCTTGCCGTCCTTTTCCACGACGATGTGGGCAGAAAAGCGAGATGAATACCTGGTATCTCTAACTAAATCTCCCCGACTGTTAATAATAGTTATTTCTTTTTCAGAGGTGCTCAGCCTTAAGGTTACCTTTTTTATATATTTACTTTCTTTTACGAGATTATGATGTATTTCCCTTAACATAGCGCTATCAATTTGCCCATTCGTAAGCTGTTCCTGTTTTACAAGGGGTTCCGGCGCAGGCATGGGTAAAGGGCAATTGATATTTATCATTTTAATGACATCATCAACTAGCTTTACTGCCACATCGGACGTAATACCGTGAACGTGACCATAGTGAATCATTCCGTCGCTTAGGAGACGAAATCCGCTCCCTCCGGCGCTTCCTGATGTTATCTCTTCAGTTCTGCCATCTTCAACAGATATGCTATGACCAAAAGAACTCTGGATATAAAGATCGCAAAAAATATCTTTTTTGCGTCCCAAGGAAATTAGTGCTTCGACAAGAGCATTAACAGACAAAGGGATCACCCCTATTCAATTCTTATACTTCCGCCTGCGACCTGAAAATCATCTATTTCGCTTCTAAGCAACGATATCAACTCATAAACCTCTTCTTCCATATCGCCGGCATAATAAAACCAGACATGCCCATCGGGTGCTTCTTCTTTTCTGACATACCCTAAGTTATCATAACCGTCGACAACAGCACTCAAATAGAAAATATCGGATTCGTTTACGCGCAGCAAAAGTTTACATAGAGCCGATTTGTATTTAACCATCCCTACCTTCTTCGCCTTTGACAACGCTTTTCATCCATTCATACATGCCTATGCTAGCCGCTACTGCAGCATTTAAGGACCCCGTCTTCCCAAACATAGGTATAGATCTTATATCATCGCAAGCCCTCGCAACGATCGGAGAAATGCCAGCCTCTTCCGAACCAACCACCATGGTGAGCTTGCCTCTGATCGAAGGCTCATCCCAGAGGTATCTGTCAGCTCTCTGGTCCAACCCCACCACCCACATCCCGTTTTCCTGCAACCTCTTTATAGCACTTACCAAGTTGCTAACAGAAACCATCATAACACGCATACTCGCGCCGGCACTACTTTTATGCACCGCACTGCTTGGATAAGCACTGTTGCGCTTGGGGAAAATCACGCCCAAAGCCCCAAAGACTTCTGCGCTCCTGATTATAGCTCCAAGGTTGTTAGGATCTTTTATTTTATCTGCAACTACAACAAGGGGGTTATCCTTTTTTTCTGTTATTCTGTCTATCAATTGATTGATATCACCCAAATTTCCTTGGGAAATATAGGCTAATACCCCTTGATGAGAGGCCCCTCCCGATACTCTGTCGAGAGTTTTATTATCTACCCTCAGAACAGGAATGCCATTCTTGCGTGCCCTATCGTAAATGTCATCAACAAGCTTTTTGTTAATTCCTTCTAATATCAATATCTTATGACAACGATGTGGCGATTCCTCCAAAAGAGCTATCACAGGATGGCGCCCGTAACATATATCTTCGATGCCGGAGTCTCTCATGATACTAAATACCTTCCCCCTCTAATATCTCCCAAAAAGGAAGATAAATATTTGCCTGTATAGCTACATTCGTTCTCGGCCAACTCTTCAGGCGTCCCCACAGCAACCACGTAGCCACCGCCATCTCCGCCTTCCGGTCCCAAATCAACTATGTAGTCACAGGAGGCAATAAAATCTAAATTGTGCTCTATCACCACAACTGTGTTACCTTGATCGACCAATCTATGCAAAAGTAAGAGCAACTTTTTTACATCGCTATAATGCAACCCTGTTGTCGGTTCATCCAAAAGATATAGGGTGGAGCCCTTGAATTGCTTGGCAAGCTCTGTGGCGAGCTTAACCCTTTGAGCTTCGCCTCCGCTCAAGGTAGGTGCCGGTTGACCGAGACGTATATAACCCAATCCGGCCTCTTTTATGACGGAAAGTTTCTTTTCGATCTTCGGAATATCCTTAAAGAACTCGCAGGCTTCATCTACCGTCATATCGAGAACGTCAGTTATGTTTTTGCCTTTAAACTTTACTTCTAGGGTTTCCCTGTTGTAGCGTTTCCCCTTACATACTTCACATGTTACGTAAGCATCGGGCATAAAGAGCATGGGAACGCGCACTACTCCTTCTCCCTTACAGGCTTCGCATCTGCCGCCTTTGACGTTAAAACTAAATCTCCCCATAGAATAACCTCTCAGCTTAGCTTCCGGAAGCATGGAGTAAAATTCCCTTATATGAGTGAAGGCGCCCGTGTACGTTGCAGGATTAGACCTTGGCGTCCGACCAATAGGGCTTTGGTCAATGAGAACAACATTTTGAACTTGAGAGTACCCTTCGATAGTTCTATGTTTGCCCACTCTTGCTCTAAAATCGCTATCTATAAGTTTTTTGATGCCTTTAAATATTATTTCATAAAGCAAAGTACTTTTGCCTGAGCCAGAAACTCCGCTTATACAGACCAGGCCGCCCAGCGGAATCGAAACATCAATAGATTTTAAGTTATTCTCTTCGGCTCCGAAAATCTTTATATATCCTTTTGGCTTCCGTCTGCTGTTGCCGGGAGGGAAGACAACGCCAGAGCTTTCTCCACGCAGGTAGCGGGCAGAGAGACAGCAGGAATTTTTAATCTCATCGCTAGAACCTTCAAATACAATCTCTCCCCCTCTCTCTCCTGCCTCCGGGCCCAGCTCTATGATATGATCTGCAGCCATCATTACTTCTCTGTCATGTTCAACGACAATAATGCTATTGCCCAGATCTTTTATCGATTCCAACGTTTTTAGCAACCTGTTTGTATCTCTAGAGTGAAGTCCGATAGTCGGCTCGTCCAATACATAGAGGACTCCGGTCAACTTCGAACCTATCTGAGTAGCAAGGTGAATTCGCTGGCTTTCCCCGCCGCTTAATGTATCGGCCCTTCTATTTAACGTCAAATAGCCAACTCCTACATCAACGAGAAAGGAAAGTCTCTTAAGTAGTTCCTCGACGACAGGACGTACAACTTTTTCCCATTTGCTCTCCTCTGATCTTATTTTGTTGACTACATTGACTAAATTGGCGACCTGCATTTCTACCATGTCACCAATTGTATAACCCGCTATCTTGACCGCCAAAGCTTCCGGTCGCAATCGCTTTCCACCACAGCTTTCGCATATATCTTCCGTCCTGAATTTGGAAAGTTCCTCTTTGACGTTATCCGACTCAGTCTCTCTCCAGCGCCGTTCTAACCAAGGAATTAAACCCTCATATCGCCCCATATAAGTAAATTCTTCGCCATGTTCTCTATATGTCATTGGAGCTCTATCGTTTGAACCGTTTATTACCGTCTCTACGACATATTTAGGCAATGACTTAAAGGGGAGGTCTAAGTTCCATTCTTTCTTTTTTGCTATAGCCTCCAAGCGCCTTAACATGTAATGATTTTTGCCCCAAGGTATAATGGCACCTTCTAATACCTTTCTTTCAGGATCTATTGCAAATTCTTTAGAAAAGTACTCATAACTTCCGATTCCCGAACAAGAGGGGCATGCGCCATAAGGACTATTGAAGGAAAAAAGCCTGGGCTCTATTTCCGGGATAGATATTCCGCAATCGGGGCAAACGAATTTATTAGTTAACAGTTCCTCCTCTATTTCGTCTATTAAAAAAAGAACAAACCCCTCGGCCAATTCGAAGGATTTTTCAACAGCCTCGCTTAAGCGATCTCTTCTGCTTTCATGGGCTCTTATACGATCCAAAACAACTTCTATATTGTGTGGTCTGTTTTTATCCAGAGCTATTTCCTCTTCAAGCCAAAAAACCTGACCATCAACCCTTACTCTTACATAACCTGCTTGTCGTAATTTCAAAAAGAGATTTTTGTGTTCTCCTTTTTTCCCCTTGACCACTGGAGCAAGTATCGTAAGCCTTCTATCCTTCCATTTATTCAAGACCAAGTCTACTATTTCGTCCACAGTATAGCGATGCACTTCGTGACCGCATATGTGACAATATGGCACTCCTGCTCTGCCATACAAAAGTCTCAAATAATCGTAAATCTCGGTAACTGTTCCAACTGTAGAACGTGGATTGTGAGATATTCCCTTTTGTTCTATCGATATAGCCGGCGATAAACCGGATATGTCATCTACGTCAGGTTTATCTTGCATACCTAAAAACTGCCTCGCGAAGGCCGACAGAGATTCGACATACCTGCGTTGGCCCTCTGCATATATGGTATCAAATGCCAGCGACGATTTACCCGATCCCGATGGCCCTGTTATCACGACCATTTTGTTTTTGGGGATCTTTACATTTATATTTTTTAAATTATGCTGTCTTGCTCCTTTTACGATTATGTACTGTTCCACGCGTAATTCTTCCTCCCTTGATATCGCTGATCAAATCTCGCAATCTCGCAGCCTCTTCGAAGTTAAGTTTTGCAACAGCATCCCACATCATGCGCTCCAGCTCTTCGAGAGACACTTCGCTGGGCCTTGGAACTGACCCGTCATCTCCTTCGCCCTCTCTCTTTTCCAAGAGCTCTTCCGGTAAAAGATGTACAATGGGTTTAACGATGCTCTTCGGCTCAATACCATGTTCGATGTTAAAGGCTTCCTGTATTTTTCTTCGACGTTCTGTCTCGCTTACTGCAACCTTAATGCTTTCCGTCATTTCGTCGGCATAGAGAACTACCGTACCTGCCGCATGTCTTGCCGCCCTACCGATCATCTGAATAATGGAGCGAGAAGAACGCAAGAAACCTTCTCTGTCTGCATCGAGTATGGCCACCAAGCTTACCTCAGGAAGATCAAGGCCCTCTCTCAATAAATTTACTCCCACCAAAATGTCAATGGTGCCAATCCTGAGATCACGAAGAAGCTCGGCCCTTTCAAAGGCATCGAATTCAGAATGGATGTATTTCACTTTATATCCCAATCCAGCAAGATATTCCGCCAAATCCTCAGCTGATCGCTTTGTCAAAGTATTGACCAATACTCTCTTGTTTTCTCTAAGACATCCTTTAAGCCGATAGAGCAAATCGTCAAGTTGATTTTTTGCAGGAACTACCTCTACTTTGGGATCTAAAATCCCTGTGGGCCTAACAAGCAACTCAACTACCTGTTCCGATGTCGATAATTCATAATCACCGGGGGTTGCCGATACGAAAATTACTTTTTTCATATATTCTTCGAACTCCTCCCACCGGAGTGGTCTGTTGTCGAGACAGGAAGGCAATCTGAAGCCATGTTCCACCAGCGTCTTCTTTCTTGAAATATCGCCATTGTACATCCCTCTGATTTGAGGAACAGTTATGTGAGATTCATCTATTACCATGACAAAATTGTCAGGGAAGAAATCCAGAAGGGTTCCCGGCGGTTCCCCCGGATTTCTGCCATCTAGATGTCTTGAATAGTTCTCTATACCTGAACAATAACCTACTTCGGACAACATTTGCATATCATAACGAGTCCGAGTCGACAAACGCTGTGCCTCCAATAGTTTACCCTCAGATTGAAGCTCCGCTACACGGAGATCCAATTCTTCTTCAATTGCTTTTAACGCCTTTTTAATTGAATCATGGGTTGTAACGTAGTGTTGGGCGGGAAATACGGCAGCGCAATCCTTTTCGACAATTGTCTTACCCCATAAGGGGTCAATCTCCTCTATTCTCTCTATTTCGTCATCGAAAAAGAAAACACGTAACGCTGTATCACTATAAGCTGGATAAACTTCGACGACATCGCCTCGTCCACGGAATGTCCCAGGCTCTAACGTCGTATCGTTACGCTCGTAATAGTTGTCGAGCAATCGCTTGAAGAAGTCCTTTCGGTTAATATTATCGCCGACAGAAAATCTAAAGACTGCTTCTTCGTAGGACTTTCGCCTTCCCAAACCGTATATACAGGACACACTTGCGACTACAATAACATCTCTTCTTTCCAGCAGAGCCTTGGTTGTAGCCAACCTCAATTTTTCGATCCTTTCGTTTATAGAAGCGTCCTTTTCTATATAGATGTCCTGCGATGGTAAATATGCCTCGGGTTGGTAGTAATCATAATAGCTAATGAAATAATGGACTTCGTTATTAGGAAAAAAATCCTTAAATTCACTGTATAGCTGTGCAGCTAGCGTTTTGTTGTGAGCTATTACCAAGACTGGCCTTTGGATCTTCTCGATCACATTCGCTATAGTGAAGGTTTTTCCGCTTCCCGTAACTCCAAGGAGAGTTTGATACCTCATGCCCTGCTTCAAGCCTGAGGCCAATTTTTCTATGGCGAGAGGCTGGTCCCCAGCCGGTTTCCAGGGAGCTACTAGCTCAAATTTTTTTTGGCCTTCTCCTTGGTACTTCATTTTTACAAAAACCACCTCATGTATATTATCAAGAAAAAGCATGACGCGCAGGATTATCTACGCGCCATTATCTAGTATATCTAAAGCATCCTATCCACAGTCAGTGATGTCAAATTATACCTATGCCGGATCTATCCTAGGTTCAAGCTGAAGTGACGTTTTTTTCTCAACAGCCTGCGCCGCAGCAACTGACTCGGCATCAGCATCCCCCTCAGAACGATCCGTCACTTCATCAAGTTTTTCGTTGATTAAGCTATCTAATTCTTCGCCCTCCAAAACTTCTTTTTCCAGTAAAACCGCAGCAATTTTTTCAAGTACCGAGTCATGTTTAACCAAAAGATCTCTAACTAACTCATAACAGTCGTCAATGATACGCCTGACTTCTTGGTCTATAGCGTATGCGATCTCTTCGCTGTAATTCCTATCTTCGACTATATCTCTTCCAAGAAATATCTCGTGTTGTTTTCGTCCCAATCTAACCGGACCCAATCGTTCGCTCATTCCGAACTCGGTGACCATTTTCCTGGCTATTTGAGTAGCGCGCTCTAAATCGTTCTGGGATCCCGTAGTGATATCGTCGCTCTTAAGCTCCTCGGTAACTCTTCCGCCCAATAAAACGCATATTTGATTTAATAGCTCCTTTTTGGATATGAGAAAGCGATCTTCTTCGGGCAGCTGCATTGTATATCCCAAGGCCTGATGCCCCCTGGGTATTATGGAGACTTTATGCACGGGATCGCAATCGGGCAAAAGCTTGGCCACAAGAGCATGACCCGACTCGTGTAATGCTATGACTCTTTTTTCCTTCGGGCTTATAACCCTGCTCCTCCGTTCCGGCCCGGCTATTACTCTGTCTATGGCCTCTTCAAACTCCTCCATCGTTATTTGCTTCTTATTGCGCCTTGCAGCCAATAAAGCTGATTCGTTAACCAGGTTAGCTAGATCGGCACCAACAAATCCTGGAGTCCTTTTTGCTATAATTTCCAAATTTACATTGGGATCCACTTTTTTGTCTCGTAAATGAACCTTAAGTATGGCCAGTCTTCCATTGAAATCAGGCCTGTCGACGACGATCTGACGATCAAACCGCCCGGGTCGAAGAAGTGCAGGGTCCAATATATCGGGCCTGTTGGTCGCTGCTATTACGATTATTCCCGTCGACGCATCGAACCCGTCTAGCTCTACGAGCAATTGGTTTAAGGTTTGCTCTCTCTCATCGTGCCCTCCTCCAAGCCCAGCCCCTCTATGCCTTCCGACGGCATCTATTTCGTCTATAAAGATAATGCAGGGCTGATATTTCCTGGCCTGCTCAAAAAGGTCCCGAACCCTGGCAGCTCCGACGCCGACGAACATCTCCACGAAGTCCGAGCCGCTGATGCTGAAGAAGGGTACATCTGCCTCCCCTGCTACAGCTCTAGCCAATAAGGTCTTGCCCGTTCCGGGGTGCCCTAGAAGAAGAACTCCTCTGGGCACCCTAGCACCCAAGGCAGAAAATTTTCTTGGATTTCGCAAGAACTCTATAACCTCATGCAACTCCTCTTTGGCTTCGTCGCAACCCGCAACATCATCAAAAGTTACCTTAGGACGATTATCCAAGAACATCTTTGCCTTGCTTTTAGCGAAGGACATGACTTTGCTTCCCCCGCCTTGCATGTGGTAGAGAATGAAAATCCATGCTCCTATCAAAAGAAGGGTTGGGAATAGGGAAGAGACCATCCCAGACCACCAAGGAGCCGCTTGTGGTGGTTTAACTTCCACATTAACACCCCTTGCCGCTATCTCCTTGGCTAAATCTCCCACTCCAACGGCATAGGTATTAAACACTCTACCATCCTTTAATTTACCCGTAATGCTGGATCCATCTATGGCAACCTCCGTAACGTTGCCCTTATCAACTTGTTCAAGGAACTCTGAATAAGATAGTGGCGCAACATCACGAGTTTGCTGCATTGGAGTTATGAACATGTTGACCAGACTAACTACGAGCACTATCAATATCAAATACAACCCTAAGTTTTTCATCATTCTATTCAATCTATTACCACCTCTTTACCCTAAAACAGGCTTTCCGCCTCATATAGAGGGCCTTACGACATATATTGACGGCAAATTTCTCCACAATCCCGCATAATCCAAGCCATATCCTACTACAAATTCATCGGGAATTGTAAATCCGCAATAATCGATATTTACCTCTGACTGATGCCTCTCCGGCTTATCCAAGAGAACGCATACCTTCAGGCCTCTCGGTTCCCTTTCCATCATGAGTCTTGACAAATAAGAGAGCGTCAATCCCGTGTCCATGATATCTTCTACGATCAAAACCTCGCATCCCTTGATATCGGTATCTATATCCTTGATAATTCTCACGATTCCGCTTGTCTTTGTAGAGGCACCATACGACGATACCGCTAAAAAGTCAATTTTCACCTTTACTGAGCTGTCTATATTTCGAACTAGATCTGAGAGAAATATAACTGCTCCTTTGAGAACGCCAATAATTATCAACTCTTTGCCTGCATAATCTTTCGATATCTGCCGACCCAACTCCATTACCCTTTTTTTTATTTCTTCTTCGCTAATTAGAATTTCGCTCAACTCATACGACATAAATGCTACATCCTTTCGTCTTTCTGGTAATGTGCTTTTATCTGAACGGCTCTCGATGAAGGCCATATTACATTTTTGCCCTTGCCTTCGCCGTATATCGGTACCCACCACATTTTACAACTTAAAATGAATATTGGCCATCCTCGTTTGGCCCACCAAGACATAAATTCCAAGTTCCAACCAAAAGTTTTGCGAGCCTTAATAGCAGACATAACCCTAATAACAGCGCTCTCTTGATTGTCAATTATAAGGCGACACTGATGAGTGCCAAATTTGCTTTGAGTGAACTTGCCCTCTAAAAGCTCCCAAGAAATTTCCCAACCATTCCAAGAAAATGTTCCGCTCGGCCTCGATTCCAAATCTATTGGGACATCGATTAATCTATCATTAACATCCCAGTCAAGCCAAGCAATGAAATTTTTATCTCCACAAACCTCAACTTTGCCCTCCCACTGAAACCTCCAATTTATCTTATCTTTAATGAGCTTGAGCAACAATTCCGTTCTGTCGCTTGAAAGAGTGGTTAAATGCATATCTCTTTGTTGTTTGCGAAGACATTCTGCTATTTGTAAAGCAGGAAGATTCAAAGACCGCAGGGCCTTCCTGTCCCAAAGAGCCTTCGTGTAAGGAAGAGGTTTTATCCCAACGAGGCCGTTAATTTTAGCGGCCTCGTTCTCGAGCAAATTGGCCGTTTCGAAAGCTTGCCTGGAAAGAAAGGCGATATGTTTTCTGATCTTTGGGTTATACTCCCTTTCGAGCAGAGGGATCAGCTGTAATCTTATCTTGTTTCTAGCGTAATTGGTATCTACATTGGTAGAATCCTCTCTCCAGTTGACACTAAGTCCCTCGAGGAGATCGATTATTTCCCTTCTGGTAAAATCTATCAAAGGCCTTACTATATAACCGCGCTTTTCCGGAATACCTTGCAGACCTCTCAATCCGGTACCTCTTATTACGTTAAATAGAACTGTTTCGACAAGATCGTCGTTATGATGGCCCACGGCAATGCATGCAGCTTTATTTTCGCTCCTAATTTTTTCAAGAAATTCATAACGAAGTCTACGCGCGGCTTCTTCGATGCCTTCTCCTTTTTGACGCAACTGAGGTACTGGGACGCTTTCCATAAAAAAGGGACATTGAAAACTGAAGGCCAAATCGCGCACGAATACAGCATCCTCGATCGATTCCCTACCCCTTATTCCATGTTCAAAGTGAGCTACGATAACCTTACCTCGCCATAGACTAACGAGCATCCAGAGGAGTGCCACCGAGTCCGGCCCTCCCGATATGCCGGCCACCACCGAATCAGCGATGTTCCACCATCCTTGTCGTTCTCCTGTAGCCTTGAATTTAGGATAGTACCGGTCCATGATCCATTTAGGAATGTCTTTCGATAAATACACCTTTATAATCACCTGTGAGGTTAAAAAGATATAACATGGGCGGGGTAATAGCCCCGCCCATGTCGAACGCAAAATTTTGGTGGCGGTGAGTGGATTTGAACCACTGACCCTACGGGTATGAACC
>DGDP01000122.1:0-15328 GCA_002385485.1 Acetomicrobium sp. UBA3949
AGCGAAAGGGGGGATATGAATGGCTCAAAATATCAGGATTAAGTTGAAGGCCTTTGATCATAGGGTCCTAGATGCATCGGCGCTGCAGATTGCCGAAACGGCGAAAAGGACGGGGGCTAAAGTTTCAGGCCCCATACCCTTGCCCACGGCGATCAATAAGTACACGGTTTTGAAGTCGCCTCACAAGGATAAAGATGCACGGGAGCAGTTCGAGGTGCGCACTCATAAGAGGCTTATAGACATAGTCGATCCTACGCAGAAGACCATGGAAGCGCTGATGCAGCTGAACCTCCCTTCAGGGGTAGATATACAGATACAACTGTAGGGGAGCTCTGAGCTGAAAGGAGAGAAATTTGATGAGTCTAGGGATTTTAGGTGTTAAGGTTGGAATGACCCAAATTTTCGACGAAGAGGGTCAGGCTGTGCCCGTTACTGTCGTAGAGGCAGGTCCCTGTGCGGTGGTTGCTTTAAAAAGGCCCGAAGTCGAGATGTATTCGGCCTTAGTCTTGGGCTTTGGGAAGGTGAAAGCCCATAGATTGAACAAGCCTATGCTGGGCGTATACAAAAAAGCAGGGATCGAACCCAAACGATGGTTGCGGGAGTTCCGCGTCGATGACGTTACTGGTTATGAAGTTGGACAGACCATCGACGTATCTATCTTTGAAGTTGGTGAAGTCGTCGATGTTACGGGCACCAGCAAAGGCAAAGGTTTTGCCGGTGTCATGAAGAGACACGGCTTTGGAGGCGGCCCTGCAAGTCACGGTGCCTCTCTGTTTCACAGGCGAGCCGGTTCTTCGGGAGCCAGCAGCTCTCCGAGTCATGTCTTTAAGGGCAAGACGATGCCCGGTCGGATGGGTAACGAACGAGTGACCGTGAAAAACCTCAAAGTCGTTGCTATCGATAAAGAAAATAATTTGCTATTGATTAAAGGAGCCATCCCAGGGCCGCGTAATGGCCTTGTTATGGTGCATAAAAAGGAGGGCTAGTTTATGCCTACTGTCGATGTTATCGGAATCGATGGACAAAAGGTGGGCGAAGTTGCCCTTGCCGATGATGTTTTTGCGGCGAGAATTCACGTTCCCGCTATGCATCAGGTCGTCGTAGCCTATTTGGCAGCACAAAGGCAAGGAACGCATTCGACGAAGACCAGAGGAGAGGTGCGCGGTGGCGGAAGGAAGCCCTGGAGACAAAAACACACCGGAAGGGCAAGGCATGGAAGCATACGCTCTCCTCTGTGGATAAAGGGTGGAGTTGTCCATGGGCCCAAACCGCGCTCGTATGATCAAAAGATCAATAAAAAGGTGAAGCGGTTGGCGATCAAGAGTGCTCTGAGCCTGAAGGTTAAGGAAAATAAACTTATTTTGGTCGAGGGAATCGAAACAATGTCGCCCAAGACGAAGGATATGTGTGCCTTTTTGGCAAACGCTCAGGCCCAAGCCAAACCGTTGATCGTCATACACGAATCGTTGCCTTCAATCTATATGGCGGCGAGAAACATACCCGGAACGATGGTGTTGCATGTTGACAGCATTAACGTATACGAAATTTTAAATCATGAGCACCTCATATTGACTAAAGCCGCGGCACAAAGGCTGGAGGAGGTGTACTCAGCGTGAAGTTGACTTCCTATGATATAATTTTGCGGCCGGTAATAACCGAGAAAAGCAGCCGTCATATGATATACAACAAGTACACCTTTGAAGTGCATCCGAGCGCCAATAAGGTGGAAATTAAAAAGGCAATAGAGGAGATCTTCGACGTGAAGGTCGAAAAGGTCCATACGGTAAACATTAAACCAAAGCCGAAGCGCCTTGGGCGTTTTTTAGGACGCTCGAGAAGGTGGAAAAAAGCGATCGTAACATTAGCGCCAGGCGAACGCATTGAGTTCTTTGAAGGCGTACGGACGACTTAAAGGAGGAAGTCCAATGGGAATTAAAAAATACAAACCGACGGCTCCCGGCAGACGCCAGATGGCCACATCGGACTTTTCGGAAATTACCAGAGATGAATTTGAAAAGAGCCTGGTAGTTTCATTGAAAAATAAGACGGCCGGAAGGAATAATAAGGGAAGGATTACTGCGAACCATCGCGGCGGGGGGCACAAGAGGCTCTATAGAATCGTAGATTTCAAGAGAGATAAATTCAACGTTCCAGGAAAAGTTGCCGCGATAGAGTACGATCCTAACAGGTCGGCAAGGATAGCGCTCGTACATTATGCCGATGGTGAGAAGCGCTACATTCTGGCCCCGGTGGGCTTGAGCGTGGGAGACGTGATTATGTCCGGAGAAAAAGCTGACATAAAACCTGGCAACGCATTAAAGCTACGGGATATTCCTGTCGGCACCTTCGTCCATAATATCGAGCTGCAGCCGGGGCGAGGCGGTGTGATGGCCAGATCTGCCGGCGCACAGGTGCAGATAATGGCAAAGGAAGGAAAATACGTTTTGCTGCGGATGCCGAGCGGTGAAATAAGGTATGTTCTGCAGGAGTGCATGGCTACGGTTGGCCAGGTCGGAAACGTGGAACACGAAAACGAGGTGCATGGCAAGGCCGGCAGGAAGAGGTGGCTTGGCAGGAAGCCAAGAGTGCGTCCTATGGCCATGAATCCCGTCGATCATCCCCTAGGTGGTGGCGAGGGGAGAACGAAGTCGAACAAGCACCCCGTTTCGGTTACGGGCGTTCCGGCTAAGGGGTATAAAACCCGTAAGCCTAAAAAGGCATCGACCAAATACATCGTTCGTCGCAGGAACGTTCAGTAAGGGAGGGAACTGACTTATGCCCCGTTCGGTAAAAAAAGGTCCCTATGTGGATCAAAAATTGTTGAAACGAATAGAGGAAATGAACGCGTCCGGAAACAAGAGAGTGATCAAGACATGGTCTAGGAGATCTACAATAGTGCCAGGCATGATTGGTCATACTATCGCGGTTCACAACGGACGCACCCACATACCGATTTACATCAGCGAAAATATGGTAGGCCATAAGCTCGGAGAGTTTGCCCCGACCAGAAAATTCGGCGGGCATGCCGGGCAGGAACGCACCACCAGGGTAAGGTAGGGTGAGAGATGATGGAAGCGAAAGCTATTTCCAAACAAATAAGGATTTCACCCTTTAAGGTGCGACAGGTGTTGTCCTTGATCAGAGGCAAGAAAGCTGGCGAAGCTCTTTTGATATTGCGCTATTCTCCCAAAAAGGCCGCGCGATATATTGAGAAGACTTTGACCAGCGCCATTGCAAACGCAGATCACAACCTGGGCATTGCCGTCGACGAACTTTATGTAGTTAAGGCCGTCGCGGATGAAGGTCCTACTTTGAAGAGATGGAAACCGGTATCCATGGGAAGGGCCCATCCTTTCAATCATCGTACCTGTCATATCACTATAGTAGTTGGCGAAAAGCAAGGAGGTATTGACTAAGATGGGACAGAAAGTACATCCCGTTGGCTATCGTCTGGGAGTCATCCGTGATTGGGAATCGAGATGGTATGCCGACAAGAAAAATTTTGCCAAGCAATTGCATGAGGACATCAAACTGCGTAAATGGATAAAGGACAGATGGGGACATGCCGGCATCTCCACGGTCGAAATAGAGCGGATCGGAAACGTAATCCGGTTCACGATTTGGACCGCCCGCCCCGGTGTCGTAATAGGAAAAGGTGGCAGCGAAATACAGGAAGTCAGGGATGAACTGCAGAAGATGACGGGATCCAGGGTCATGATCAACGTCCAGGAGATAAAAAATCCCGACAAAAAAGCCCAAATAGTCGCCGAGGGCATAGCATCGGCCCTGGAACGGAGAGTGTCCTTCCGAAGAGCGATGAAACAGGCCATATTCCGTGCCATGAAGGCAGGAGCTTTGGGCATCAAGACGCAGTGTTCCGGCAGGTTGGGCGGCGCCGAAATTGCCAGAAGAGAGTGGTATCTCGAAGGCCGCTTGCCTCTATCCACGCTGAGGGCAGATATCGATTACGGTTTTGCCGAGGCCAAGACGATGTACGGCGTTATCGGAGTAAAGGTATGGATATATAACGGCGATGTATTACCCTCGCTCAAGGAGCAGCCTCACGACGAGGTTTCGAGCGAGAGGAGGTGAATGGATTATGTTGATGCCAAAAAGGGTGAAGTATAGAAAACCTTTTCGCAAGCCTCTGCGAGGCAGGACGAAGGGTGGCGCAACTGTGGCCTTTGGAGATTACGGGTTGCAGGCTCTTGAAAACGTATGGCTCACTGCAAGGCAGATAGAGGCTGCCCGTATAGCCATCACGCGAAAAATGAAAAAGGGCGGAAAACTTTGGATAAGAGTCTTCCCCGACGTCGCATATACCAAAAAGCCTTTGGAGACCAGGATGGGCAAAGGTAAGGGCGCTCCTGAGTATTGGGTTGCTCCCGTCAAACGTGGCCGGGTTATCTTCGAAGTGGCCGGTGTTTCCAGAGAAGTGGTAGAAGAGGCTTTTCGCTCTGCCGCACATAAATTGCCCATCAAGGTTCGGGTCATCGAAAGGGAAGAAATGGGTGGTGAAGCATAATGAATCCTAAGGAGTTGCGCGACCTAACCGTCGAAGAACTTAAGGAAAAACACAGGGAATATAAAAAGGAACTATACAATCTTCGCTTCCAGCATGCCATTGGTCAGCTTTCCAATACGGCAAGGATAACGGAAGTGAAGAGGACGATCGCCAGGATACTCACTATCATGCGCGAGAAAGAGACCGGGCGAGATCGCTCCTCGGTGTTGAATTAAAGGAGGGAGTTCTATGGAGGAGCGCAAGGCTCAAAAAAAGGTCAAAAGAGGCATTGTCGTAAGCAATAAAATGGACAAAACGGTAGTGGTCAGAGTAGACAGGATGGCGAAGCACGCGTTATACGACAAACCTGTTCTCAAGAGCAAGAAATTCATGGCTCATGACGAGGATAATTCTTGCTCCATAGGAGACAAGGTTTTAATAGAGGAAACTCGACCTCTTTCGCGAAAGAAAAGATGGAAAGTCGTAAAGATCCTGGAGCGTGCTCCTCTCTTTGAATACACTGGACCAGTCGAGGAGGAATAAAGGCCATGATACAGTTACATACTATGCTTAATGTGGCCGATAATTCGGGAGCGAAAAAAATAAGGTGCATTCAGGTGACCGGGGGAAGTTACAGGCGATATGGGACGGTTGGCGACGTAATAGTGGCTTCAGTTAAGGAAGCTATACCGAACAGCAACATCAAAAAAGGCGATGTAGTCAAAGCCGTAATTGTGCGCGTTCGCAAAGAGGTAAGGCGTCGCGACGGTTCCTACGTTCGCTTCGACGACAACGCTGCCGTTATAATCGATAACCAGGGAAACCCTCGCGGTACGCGCATATTCGGCCCTGTAGCCAGGGAATTGAGGGACAAGGGTTATACGCGCATAGTATCGCTTGCTCCTGAGGTCGTATGAGGAGGCGTGTTTATATGTCTAAGATGCGAATTAAAAAGGGAGATATGGTCCGCGTTATTTCCGGTAGAGATAAAGGAAAGGAAGGCAAGGTCCTCCGGCGCATACCAACAAGGGATATGTTGTTGATAGAGGGAGTGAATGTCGTAACGAAGCATTCGCGTCCCTCTCAGAAAAATCCCCAGGGCGGGATCCTGCGCCAGGAAGCCCCTATCCATGCGGACAAGGTCATGCTGGTCTGTCCTGCCTGCGGTGAAGCGACGAGGGTTTCCCGCGCTTTTTTGGAGGACGGACGCAAGGTTCGCCTATGCAAGAAGTGCGGCGAAATAGTGGATAAGCTTTAGGTTGAGGAGGAACAGGCAAATGGTTCCGCGATTACTTGAAAAATACAGAAGCGAAGTAGTTCCGCGAATGATGAAGGCCTTTAATTACAAAAACGTCATGCAGGTTCCCCGAATAGACAAGGTCGTCGTCAATATTGGTGTAAGCGAAGCGAAACAGGATATAAAATATTTGGACGCCGCTATCAACGAGCTGGCCCTCATCACAGGGCAACGGCCTGTATTGAAAAGAGCTAAGAAGTCCGTTGCGGGTTTCAAGGTGAGAAAGGGCATGCCCGTGGCGTGCACCGTTACGCTCAGAGGGGCTAAGATGTGGGAGTTTTTGGACAGGTTGGTCTCTCTGGCTTTGCCCCGCATAAAGGACTTTCAGGGCGTTTCGAGAAAAGGCCTCGACGGACGCGGAAACTATAACTTGGGGCTGAGGGAACAGCTGATATTCCCTGAAATCGAATACGACGACATTATACGCATCAGGGGTATGAACGTAAGCATTACGACTACGGCGAAAACCGATGAGGAAGCTTACGGACTGCTAAAAGAGCTGGGTATGCCCTTCAGGCAGTAGCGATGAGGAGGTTAAAAACCGATGTCTAGGAAAGCTCTTGAGATAAAGGCTCAAAGAGAACCGAAGTATAAGGTGAGAAAATACAACAGATGTCCGCTTTGCGGTCGCCCGAGGGCATTTATGAGGAAGTTTAACATGTGTAGGTGCTGCTTCAGAGATTTGGCGCGACAGGGCAAGATCCCTGGAGTCGTCAAATCTAGCTGGTAGCCCTATGAAACAAAAGGAGGATCGGCGATGTATGTTACAGATCCGATTGCTGATATGTTAACGCGAATCCGCAATGCGAACATAGCTTACCACGAAGTGGTTGACATCCCTATGAGCAACATGAAGCATCGTATTGCGCGAGTATTGAAGGACGAAGGTTATATAAAAAACTATAAAGTGATAAACGACCCCGGCAAGCCCTATCAAATATTGAGGATATATTTGCACTACGGGCCAAACAAGGAAAGGGTAATCCAGGGTCTTCGTCGGGTCAGCAAGCCCGGCAGGCGAATATACGTCAACAGCAGAGACTTGCCGAAGGTCATGGGGGGCTTGGGGGTAGCGATAATATCGACTTCAAGCGGACTGATGACTGACGCGGAGGCCAGAAAAAAAGGCCTTGGCGGCGAAGTCCTTTGCTACGTGTGGTAAGGGGGGAAAGACGTTGTCGAGGATTGGGCGGAAACCGATTTCCATCCCTAAAGGGGTAAATGTGACGTTGAGCGGTCACACCATTAGGGTAAAAGGTCCAAAGGGAGAAATGAGTTTTGATTTGTTGCCCAACATAAACGTTGAGTTGACCGATGAGCAGATAAAGGTCACGAGGAATGGGGAAGACAAAAAAACGAAGGCTTTTCATGGCCTTGTAAGGGCTATGTTGAGCAATATTGTCGTGGGCGTTACACAGGGGTTTGAGAAGGATCTCGAGATAGTGGGAGTGGGGTACAGAGCTCAGATGCAAGGGCAGAAACTGGTCCTGAACCTCGGGTATTCAAATCCCGTTGAATACGTTCCGCCTAAAGGAATAACGATTACTACAGATGGCCCGACCAAGATAAAGGTCTCGGGTATAGATAAGCAAGAGGTCGGACAGGTCGCCGCTATAATAAGATCCTTCAGGGCTCCCGAACCTTACAAGGGCAAAGGGATCAGATATGTTGGCGAAGTTGTCAAGCGTAAGACCGGTAAAGCTAGTGCGAAATAGTGGAGGTGGACCATTTTGATTAAGCGTAAATCGCGTAACGAGATGCGCCTTCTTCGGCATCGCAGGATCAGAAAAAGGGTATTGGGAACACAGGAAAAACCGAGGTTGAGCGTCTTTAGGAGCCTGAAACACATTTATGTCCAAGTCATTGACGATGAGCGTGGGCATACCCTGATTTCCGCGTCCACCTTAGACAAGGAGCTCAGGCCTCTTCAGGTGAGCTCCGGCTCCATTGAGGCGGCTAAGGCGGTGGGGCAGCTTGTGGCGAGACGAGCGCTCGAGCTTGGTATTGCTGAAGTCGTTTTTGACCGTGGCGGACATGCCTATCACGGAAAGGTCAAAGCGCTTGCCGATGCCGCTCGCGAAGCCGGCTTGAAGTTATAAAGGGGGAGTCTTTGCATGGTCAGGATAACGATACCGAAAGGCGTAGAGTTAACCGAGAGGGTTATCGCCATAAACAGGGTCAGCAAAGTCGTCAAAGGCGGCAAGAGATTTAAATTCAGCGTTCTTGTCGTAGTTGGAGATGGGGAACGATACATAGGAGTAGGCCTGGGTAAGGCGAGGGAAATACCTGAAGCGGTCCGTAAGGGCATTGAAAGGGCAAAGAAGAACCTTGTAGAGGTAAAGAAAGTAGGAAATACCATTCCCCACCCGGTAGTTGCGAACTTTGGTGCGGCCCAGGTGCTGCTCAGGCCTGCCGCTCCTGGAACGGGAGTTATTGCGGGGGCAGTTGTGCGCGCCATTATGGAGCTGGGCGGCGTAAAGGACGTGTTGACGAAGGTCATAGGCAGAACGTCCAATCCTATCAACGTTGCTTACGCAACTGTTGAGGCCGTGAAGGCTCTGAGAAGCCCTGACGAGATCATGAAATTACGCGGGAAAGACCAACACAACAGGCTTAGCGGGGAGGAATGAGGTTATGTCCAAAATTAGAGTTACTTGGAAAAAAAGCATCATAGGACGCCCGGAAAGACAAAGAAAATCTATTCGAGCATTGGGCCTGAAGAGGCTGAACCATAGCGTAACCCATGACGATACGCCTCAAATCCGCGGAATGATAAGAGCCGTCGAGCATCTCATAGATTGGGAAATCGTCGAATAACTGGGAGGGAATAGTATGCGAATTCATGACTTACGCGCCCCTATAGGGGCCAGAAAAAAGCCCAAAAGAGTTGGTCGGGGCAAGGGAAGCGGCCACGGCGGTACGGCTACGCGCGGGCATAAGGGTCAAAAAGCCCGTGCCGGTGGAAACATATCGCCCAGGTTTGAAGGCGGGCAGATGCCTCTGCTGAGGAGAATTCCAAAGAGAGGGTTTAATAATGCGAGATTCGCAAGAAAATATCAGTATGTCAATATTATGACCCTCGACGAGAAGTTCGGAGAAAATGCAACAGTCACGCCTGAGCAGATGTACGAGGCTGGCATCATAGAAGATCTCCAAACGCCTGTTAAGATATTAGCGAAAGGGGACATCGCGAAACCGCTTACGGTAAAGGCGCACAAATTCAGTGCCAACGCGAAAAGCAAGATCGAATCGGCTGGCGGCAAGGCAGAGGTGATTTAAGTGTTTAGCGCCTTGCGTGACATGTTTCGCCTTCCCGACCTTAAAAGCAGGATCTTGTTCGTCCTCGGGGTCCTGCTGGTGTTTCGCTTGGGGGCGCACATCCCAACTCCCGGAGTGGATGTGAAGGCAATGGCAAGCCTCTTTGAACAGGGCGGGGTATTGAGTCTCTTCGATCTCTTTGCGGGAGGTGCTTTGCGGCGATTCAGCATATTTGCCCTTGGCGTAACGCCCTACATAAATGCCAGTATCGTCATGCAACTTCTGGCCGTTGTCGTGCCCGCCATAGAAAAGATGCAAAAAGAGGGCGAAGAGGGAAGGCGCAAGATCGTTCAGTACACAAGGGTGTCTACGATCCTTTTCGCAGGCATCCAGGCGGTAGGAATGGTTTTGTGGCTCAGGAGCATGGGCATCATTTATGTAGGCGGCATCTCGATAGTGGTGGCCATAGTAACTCTTATTGCAGGGTCGATAGCCGTTATGTGGATGGGTGAAATGATATCTGACCACGGCATAGGCAATGGAATATCGCTGCTCATATTCGCCGGAATAGTTGCTCGTATACCGGAGGCCATAATGCGAACCTTTACATTGCTTCGTACCGGCGAGATGAACTTCTTAACTCTGATACTTGCCATTGCAATAATGATCGTCGTAATTGCCGGATGCATACTCCTTCAGGAGGGCCAAAGGCGATTACCGGTTCAGTATGCGAAAAGAGTTGTCGGAACCAGGGTGTACGGAGGACAGTCGACCTTCATTCCCTTGAGGGTTAACAGCGCAGGGGTAATACCTATAATTTTTGCATCCTCTGTATTACTCTTTCCCACTACCGTGGCCAGGTTTTTTTCGGCTGGATTTGCCCAGACGATTGCAAGGATCTTTTCGCCGAGCAGTCCAATATATATGATCCTTTACGTATTGCTGATCATATTTTTCACCTACTTTTACACGGCTGTCGTCTTTAATCCCGTCGATGTGGCCAACAATTTGAAGAAATACGGGGGCTTTATACCCGGAATACGGCCGGGACGTCCTACGGCAGACTACATCGAAAGGGTGTTGTCACGAGTTACGTTGGGAGGAGCGGTTTTTTTGGCGGGCATAGCTCTGCTTCCCTCGCTTTTGACGCAAATGCTGGGCATAACTACTTTCTACTTTGGAGGCACTGCAGTTTTGATCGTCGTCGGCGTTGCCCTTGAGACGGTACAGCAGATTGAAGCCCAGCTCTTGATGCGCCATTATGAAGGGATTATGAAAAGAAGAAACAAAGCTGGCGGAATACTAAGACTATAGAACAGCTTTGGGACTAGTTAGGAGGAAGAGAAGTTGCGCATGATATTTCTTGGGCCACCGGGAGCAGGAAAGGGAACGCAGGCGGTAAAATTGGCATCCAAATACGGAATAGCCCATATCTCAACGGGTGATATGTTGCGTTATCATGTTAAAAACGGCACCGATCTTGGCGAGAAGGCGAAGGCCTATATGGACTCGGGCCGGTTGGTGCCCGATGATTTGATTATAGAGATGGTCAAGGAGAGATTGGAAGAAGAGGACGCGAAGAGGGGCTTTATACTGGACGGGTTTCCCAGGACCGTGAATCAGGCGAAAGCTCTAGAAGAACTTCTAGAGTCCAAGGAAATTACCCTCGATGCCGTTGTGTTGTTCGACGTTGACGAAGAAACCTTGGTGCGACGCCTCTCCGGAAGGCGCATCTGCCCAAACTGTAATGCGATTTACAACGTTCATAACAGCGATTATCCTGAGGACGGTCGTTGTAAAAGGTGCGGTAATGGACTTATACAGCGCGATGACGACCGACCTGAAGTGGTAAGGCGCCGCCTCAAGGTTTACGAGGAAGAGACCGCCCCTTTGCTTGATTATTACAGAAATAAGGGCAGCCTGATATCTGTCGATGCCTCTTCCGAAAGCGACGCCGTATTGTACGCCATAGTGAGTTTGTGCGGAGGCAAAGATGATTCGAATTAAGAAAGATTGGGAAATAGAAAAGATGAGAAGGGCGGGACTCGTGGTCGCAGACGTCTTAAAACTTATGAGGGATATGGCCAAACCCGGGGTGGACACCAAAAGCCTCGATGCAGAGGCCGAAAATATGATATTAAAGAGCGGAGGGATTCCGGCGTTCAAGGGATATTCCTTTCCCGGAGCACCCTTTCCCTTTCCCGGTAGTATATGCGTCTCCGTCAACGATGAGATAGTTCACGGCATTCCCGATGATAAGAGGGTTTTGGTCGAAGGCGATATTGTGAGCATCGACGTGGGAGTCTGCATCGACGGATATTATGGCGATGCTGCTTGTACCTTTCCCGTCGGACTCATAAGCGACAGCAGATCGAGGTTGCTTGAAGTTACGAAAAGGGCCCTCTATTTGGCAGTCGATGCAGCTAAAAGCGGCAGTACCGTTGGAGACATAGGGCATACCGTGGAACAGTATGTCATCTCGCAGGGTTACGGTCTGGTCCGCGACTATGCGGGCCACGGGATAGGGAAGCGCCTCCATGAGGCTCCCCAGGTCCCTAACTTCGGAAGACGGGGGGACGGCATAACCCTTAAAAAGGGGTTTACCCTCGCCATCGAACCAATGGTCATCGCCGGTAAAAACGAAGATGTGGCGGTATTGGAAAACGGATGGACGGTTGTAACGGCAGATCACTCGGATGCGGCTCACTTTGAACATACGGTGCTCATTTCCGACGAGAGAGGAATCATACTCACGCCTTGGGAGTGACGATATTGGATTTAGATGACTTTCAAACAGGAAGGGTCGTCATATCCCGCAAGGGAAAGGATAAGGGCACTTTTTATGCGGTGATTGGCATGGATCGGTTGAAAAACAGGGTATACGTGGCAGACGGGAGGCGGCACTCGGTCTCTCGTCCCAAGCCCAAAAACCCGAAGCATCTTCAGATGACAAATTGGTCTTTGCCAAGATTGAAGGAACGTTTGAGGGACAGCTCGAAAAATAACGATGAGTGGCTACGTCAGCAACTGCTAAACCTGATTCGAGACGAAGGGGCTCAAATTAAGAGGGGGTAGGCCAGCGCGCATGGCGAGGGAAGATGTAATAGAGTTACGGGGTACGGTGCTTGAACCGTTGCCCAACGCGATGTTCAAAGTGCAGCTTGAAAACGGTCATATTTTGTTAGCCCATGTCTCGGGGAAGATGCGCATGCATTTCATTCGCATATTGCCCGGGGATAAGGTCTTGGTTCAAGTCTCACCTTACGACTTGACAAGAGGACGAATTGTATATAGATATAAATAGCTTTAAAGGGGGAAGTAAAACGATGAAAGTCAGACCTTCCGTTAAACCTATTTGCGAACATTGCCAGGTCATTCGGCGTCACGGCAAGGTATGGATAATTTGCAAAAGAGATCCTAAGCATAAACAAAGACAGGGAGCAAGGAGGTAATCGGGCATGGCTCGAATCGCAGGTATTGATCTGCCCAGAGACAAGAGAGTCGAGATAGCGTTGACCTACATCTACGGCATAGGTCTTCCTTCGGCGAAGAAGATATTGGCATCTACGGAGATCAGCCCCGATACGCGGGTTAAGGACCTCACCGAAGACGAGATCAACAGGCTCCAGAGGGAGATTGAAAACAACTATAAGGTAGAAGGCGATTTGAGGCGCGAGGTCAACGCGAACATCAAGCGCCTGATAGACATAGGCTGTTATCGAGGCTTAAGGCACAGGCTCGGTCTTCCCGTAAGGGGACAGAGGACGCGCACCAACGCAAGGACGCGCAAGGGTCCAAAGAGGACGATAGCCGGCAAGAAGAAAGCCACAATGAAAAAGTAAAGGAAGCCTATAAATTAAGGAGGGAAATTTAGTGGCCAAGAGCACCAAAAGACGGACAAAAAGGAAGGAAAAAAAGAATATAAATTATGCCGTTGCCCATATTCACTCTACATTTAATAATACGATCATAAGCATAACAGACAAGCAGGGCGGCGTTGTCGGTTGGGCATCGGGGGGGACAGTAGGTTTCAAGGGCACCCGTAAATCGACGCCCTATGCTGCTCAGATGGCAGCACAGGCTGTGGCCAAACAGGCACAGGATCACGGCGTCACTGAAATAGACGTTGTCGTCAAGGGTCCCGGGCCGGGGAGGGAGTCGGCCATTAGAAGTTTGCAGGCCGCAGGACTGCAGATCAATATGATTAAGGACGCCACGCCGATTCCTCATAACGGATGCCGTCCTCCAAAAAGACGACGTGTATAAGCCCAACAGGGGAACATTGAAGGAGGGAAAGATCGCGATATGAGCAGATATACCGGACCTTCCTGCAGGCTGTGTCGCAGGGCAGGAGCAAAGTTATTTTTAAAGGGAGACAGATGCTACTCTGAGAAGTGCGCCATAGCAAGGAGGAACTCCTTGCCTGGCCAGCACTCGCAGAGGCGAGCGAAATTCAGCGAATATGGCTTGCGGTTGCACGAGAAGCAGAAGCTCAGAAGGTTTTACGGAATGACGGAACGGCAGTTTGAGAGGTTCTTCGAAAAGGCCAGCAGAATGGCCGGACAGAAAGGGCACAATTTTCTGCAGTTGTTGGAGAGGCGCGTTGACAGCGTGGTCTATCGCTTGGGCATTGCCTCGAGCAGAGCTCAAGCCAGACAGCTCGTGACCCACGGCCACATAACCGTCAACGGCAAAAAACTTGACATACCAAGCGCTTTGGTGAAAGTCGGCGATGTCATAGCCGTTGCTCCCAACAGCAGGGACATTCCTACTATAAGGGAAAACTTGGAAGTCGCTTCGACCCGAGCCATACCGGAGTGGCTTGAACTCAATGCCGAGCGGATGGAGGGTAGAGTAGTATCTCTTCCGACGAGGGAGCAAATCGACGTTCCCGTCAACGAACAGCTCATCGTCGAATACTACGCTCGATAATTATTAAGGAGAGGATCAGTTTGGAACGTGTTGTGCCGGATATCCATATAGAAGAAAGCAGTTCGGGATATGGACGGATTAGAATAGAACCCCTGGACAGGGGGTACGGCGTAACGCTTGGGAATGCCATTAGGCGAGTCCTGCTGTCGTCCATCCCGGGAGCTGCCGTCTCCGCCATCAGGATCGATGGCGTATTGCATGAGTTCAGTACAGTGCCCGGCGTAATGGAGGACGTATTGGAGATAATATTGAACATAAAGAAGCTGGCCGTCGTGTCCCACAGCGATGACGTTCGCATGTTGAGGCTGGAGGCAGAGGGGCCCAAGGTCGTGACGGTCGTCGATATAATCCCCGACAGCGAGGTGGAGTTTTCCAACCCCGAGGCTTACATATGCACTTTGGAAGAGGGTCATAAATTGGGAATGGACCTTTACGTCGAGCGGGGCGTAGGCTATTTGACAATGGACAGGCCAAGACCTAACTATTTGCCCATAGACGTTTTACTAGTCGATGCCGTATTTTCTCCCGTCTTGCGCGTGAACTACAACGTCGGGGCTGCAAGGGTTGGCCAGCGAACCGACTACGAGAGCCTGCTCATCGAATTGTGGACAAACGAGACGGTCGAGCCCGCTAAAGCTTTCCTTGAGGCTGTCAAGATATTGAACCAATATTTCGGCCATATAGCTTCCCTGTTGCTAAAAGAGCCTGTCTCTTCCGTAGAGGCGGAGGTTACTGAAGCTGTCGTTGAGGCTGTAGCGGAGGAAGACCCCATTCTCTCCAGGCCCATTCGGGATCTGGAACTTTCCATACGAAGCGAAAACTGCCTGCTTCGCGCAGGAGTGCGCACCATAGGGGATTTGGTCCAATACTCGAGGGACGATCTTTTGAAGATACGTAATCTTGGAAAGATTTCCCTGAAGGAGATAGAGGAAAAGTTGGATAATTTCGGCCTGTCTTTGAGCGCTCCAAAAGCAGGGTCGAAGGTCGGAACAGATTCCCAGGAAAATGACGCCGAAGGTAACTTGGACGATGAAAACGAAGGCAAGGAGGAATAGAGGATGAGGCATAGAATGCGCTCTAGGACGCTTGGGCGATACGGAGCACATAGAAGTGCGATGCTCATAAACATGGCTGCAAGCCTTATAATTCACGAGAGCATAGAGACCACGGTTCCGCGGGCGAAAGAGCTTCGCAGGTATGTTGAAAAGCTCGTTACTCGCGCCAAGGGCGGGACTTTGCACGACAGAAGGATAGTCATATCGAGATTGCGCAACAAGGAAGCGACGATAAAGCTCTTCAACGAGCTTGCGCCCCGTTATGCCAATCGCCCGGGAGGC
>DGDP01000122.1:15634-34775 GCA_002385485.1 Acetomicrobium sp. UBA3949
CGGACAACCCCGCCATATCGGGCATAACGATGGACGTAGAGGAAGGTCGGTGGGTTTCGGTCGTAGGAGACAACGGATCGGGCAAGTCTACCCTGGCAAAGCAATTGAACGCCCTGCTGGTGCCAACGCGGGGCGTTTGTTTTGTCATGGGCAAGGATACCAAAGACCCATCCCTGCAATGGGAAATCAGAAAAGACGTCAGCATGGTCTTTCAAAACCCGGAAAATCAGATAGTCGCCTCTGTGGTCGAAGAAGAGGTCGCCTTCGGACCCGAAAATTTGGGACTTACGAGCGTGGAAATTGAAGAGCGGGTGAGGTGGGCCTTGAAGGTTACAGGCCTTTTTGAGTTTGCGCATAGGCCAACTTATGCCCTTTCCGGCGGGCAAAAGCAGCGGCTTGCTCTTGCAGGAGCGCTTGCCATGAAGCCCAGATGCATTGTCCTCGATGAGGCGACCAGCATGTTGGACCCAGAAGGAAGAAAGGATTTGGTCGAAGTTTTAACCAGATTGCACCACGAAGGGATGACGGTGGTCATGATTACCCACAGATTGGAGGAGATACTGTTTTCCGATCTCACGGCCGTGCTCTCCCGGGGTAAATTGGCCTTCTACGGAGAGACGAAAGACCTTTTGGATAGCACGACCTTTGCTCTATTGGGTATCAAAGAGCCCCCCTTGTTTAAGTTGTGGCGCAACTTGAAGTCCAGGGGGTTGCTCGAAGAATCTACCTATCCCACTGTTCGGAATATGGTCGAAGACCTGGTGGAAAGGCTATGTCTATAAAGGTATGCAACGTAAGTTATGTATATCATAGGGATACTCCCCTGGAGACGGTTTCGCTTCGGGATGTCTCGTTCGATGTCGATCCTGGAGAATGGATAGCCGTTGTGGGGCATACGGGGAGCGGAAAGACCACTCTGGCCCAAATGCTCAATGGGTTGCTTTTCCCCACGTCGGGAGAAGTCGTCGTCGACGGGTTAAAGCTCTATCCCAAGGCTCCTCATCTAAAGTCCCTTCGAAGAAAGGTAGGTCTCGTATTTCAATACCCTGAGCATCAACTGTTTGCCGAAACCGTATTGGACGAGATGATGTATGCTCCCAAAAACTTCGGCATCCCCGAAGATGAAGCGAGGAGAAATATCGAAAAGACTCTCGAGCTTTTCGATCTCGACGAAAATGTGCTTTCAAAAAATCCCTTTGAACTGTCGGGAGGACAGAGAAGAAAGGTCGCTCTTGCTTCGATAATGGTGGTAGAGCCTGACTATCTCGTTTTGGACGAACCGACGGCAGGGTTGGATTGGAAGGGGAGGGAAGCACTGTTTTCAATACTTGAGGACTTCAGAACTAAAGGGACCGCGATCGTGCAAATAACCCACGACATCGAGATGGTTTTGGATCACTGTGACAAGCTGTTGGTGCTCGAGAATGGGAGAAAAAAGCTGTGGGGAACGCCCGCAGAAGCGATAGAGGAGCTGGCCGAAAAGCCGGTAAAGGGCCTTGTCCTTCCCGAGGTCTTGGAGTTTGCCCATTCACTGAGAAATGCTGGACTGAACGTGCCCTTGACGTGGGATGAGAAGTCCTTGCTTGAAGCCATAGAAAGGGAGGTTTCTTCGTGCATTTCCTAGAGCATCTTTCCTTGGGACAGTACGTCCCCGCTAAATCTTTCATCCATTCGTTGGACCCAAGGAGCAAAGTTCTGGCCGTCATGTTTTTGATCACCTCTGTTTTTCTGGCGAACACTACTCTGTGGCCTTACGTCATATGGTTTGTCTTGATCGTCATTATCAGCTCCTTGAGTAATATATCTTTTAAGACGGTCGTGACGTCGACGAGGCCCGTGCTAATATTGATCGTATTTACCCTGGCGATAAACCTGTTTTTCGCCGACGGCAGGGAGTTGTTCAGGATAGCCTTCATTTCAATTACCGAGGAAGGTCTCTTGACGGGAATTAAAATGGGCCTAAGGCTTTTTTACCTAGTATTGTTTGCCAATATAACGATGATGACTACAAGCCCGATAGAGCTTTCCGACGGCATCGAGTCTTTGCTCTCGCCTTTCAAGCGTTACGGGCTTCCCGCCCATGAATTTGCCATGATGATGACAATAGCCCTGCGGTTCATACCGACCCTCTTGGACGAAACGGACAGGATAATGAAGGCCCAGCTTGCCCGTGGAGCCGATCTGGACAGCGGCGGAATTATAAAGAGGTTTAAGGCTTTGATCCCTGTGCTGGTGCCTCTTTTTGTGATCGTATTCCAAAGAGCCGAAGAACTTGCCGTAGCAATGGAGGCCAGATGTTACAGGGGCGACTATGGCAGAAGCAGGATGAGGCCGCTCATGTGGGGTGTCTGTGACAGCCTTTATTTGAGTGCCATTCTTTTTATCTCAGCAAGCGGGGTGATTTTGGATAGGTGGATACTATAGGTCGTTTTGCTGCGCTGCTATCCTATAATGGCTCTGCCTTTCACGGCTTCCAGAGGCAGAAAGACCTGCCCACCGTGGAATTGGCTCTGGAAGAAGCTTTGAACCTGCTTGATAAAAAGGGAAGAAGAGTGAAGGTGACAGGAGCCGGAAGAACTGACAGGGGAGTGCATGCCTTGGGGCAGGTAGTTCATTTTGACATCTCCTGGTCCCACGGCCCTGCTGCTTTGAGAAAAGCACTGGAGGCAAATTTGCCTACCTCCATAGGCATATATGAAGTAGTTCCTGTGGACTTTACCTTCCACGCTAGAAAGAGCGCCCTATGGAGAAGATATGCCTATTTTATCTGGAAAGGCGATTGCAGACTTCCCCATTTAGACAGATATGTCTGGTGGAACCGAAGAGGCTGGGACATGGACTTGGCGAAGGAGTTTTTAACGAAGATAAAGGGTTTCCACGATTTTGGAGCCTTTTGCAGAAAGGCCGATCGTCCTTCCGATGCGAGGCGTACTATAATGGAAGCCGGAATCGAAGAAAAGGGTCCCCTTTTGAAGATTTCCGTAACGGGGAGGTCTTTCCTGACGAATATGGTAAGGATAATCGTTGGTACAATGGATGAGATAGCGACGGGGAGAAAAAGCTTGGAGGAGATCTGTCGTCTCTTGGATGGCGGCTCTCGTGATGAAGCGGGTCCTACGGCTCCTGCGGAGGGCTTGTTTCTGTGGGAAGTTCGCTACGATCCCATGCCCTTCGGTTGCGAAGAATACAACGCTGTAACAGTCAATTTTATTCTTTAAGGCAAAAGGAGGTTACCTCAAGTGTTGGGTTTAGATATAGGCATAGATTTAGGAACGGCGACAATATTGATCTATGTAAAGGGAAAGGGCGTGATTATGAGAGAGCCGTCGGTGGTGGCAATAGATCAGAACAACAACAAGATCTTGGCCGTTGGCTCTGAGGCCAAGAGAATGCTCGGTAGGACTCCGGGGAACGTCGTAGCCGTTCGACCGCTTCAAAGCGGGGTCATAGCCAACTATACCATGACAGAGGCCATGATAAGGCACTTCCTGAAAAAGACCATGTCGGGATTGAACAAATTTTTGCGCCATCGCGTGATGATAGGCGTTCCCTCGGGAGCTACAGACGTGGAAAGAAGGGCCGTTTTGGAGGCAGCCCTCGAAGTTGGCGCCAAGGAGGCCTACCTCATAGAAGAACCAATGGCTGCAGCTATTGGTGCAGGGCTGGCAGTAGAGGAACCGCGGGGCAACATGGTGGTGGACGTAGGAGGCGGGACTTCGGATATAGCCGTAATATCCCTGGGAGGGCTCGTAGTGGCCGAGTCGCTGCGCATGGGCGGAGATGCCATGGATGAGGCGATAATAAGGTACGTCAGAAAGAAATACAATTTGGAGATAGGGTCGCAAACGGCCGAGGCATTGAAGATAGCGATTGGCAACTGTTGCAATATCCCTGAGGAAGAAAAGAAGACGATGGCGGTCAAGGGCAGGGACGTAGTCCTCGGTCTCCCAAGGCAGGTAGAGTTGACTACAAACGATGTGAGGGAGGCAATAGAGGACATAGTTTCGTCGATAATCAGGAGCATAAGGCGCGTACTGGAGCTAACGCCGGCGGAACTTTCTGCCGATATTATTGACAGGGGAATAGTGCTTACCGGGGGAGGAGCCCTCCTTAAGGGGCTTCCCGAGCTCATGCATGACCAGACGGGCATAAAGACCTACGTAGCCGACTCGCCCCATGAATGCGTAGCCCTGGGAACAGGAAAGGCTTTGGACGAACTAAAGGCCCTCAAAGAGTCGGGCTCGGTGTATTCGGCAATAAAGAAAAGTTCAGTGCGTTAGTCTTAAAGATTGCATCTAACAATTAAAGAAGGTGGTTATTTCTATGTTTCGCGGACTTTATGGCGCCTCGTCGGCAATGCTTGTTCAGGAGAAGGTCATAGACGTCGCCTCTAATAACCTCGCAAACGTGGATACTGCAGGATTCAAAAGGAGGATTAGTGTCAACAAATCCTTCCC
The DNA here is from genome assembly GCA_002385485.1 of Acetomicrobium sp. UBA3949. Taxonomy (GTDB): domain Bacteria; phylum Synergistota; class Synergistia; order Synergistales; family Acetomicrobiaceae; genus Acetomicrobium. Next base: position 20,092 of record DGDP01000122.1, read on the forward strand.
CGAGGTAATGATTGAAAGAAGGGAGGCTGTCGGGCCCTTTGAAAGGCAGGTTTATTGGCCCATAGGTTCAGCAAGCCTCAACGTGGTCTTGTCCGAGACAACCGTGGATCCCTCCGAGGGCCAAGTGATATCCACCGGCAATCCGCTGGATGTGGCCATTTCCGGCAGGGGCTTCTTTTCCCTTAGGGATGGAGCGGGAAACGTCTTTTATTCGAGAGCGGGGAACTTTACTTTAGATGCCAACGGCTTTATTGTGAACCAGGAAGGTCTCACGCTCCTTGGCGACGGCGGCGTTCCCATAAACGCGGGTGATGCCTCTTCTGTGGCGATTGATGATAGGGGCACCGTGGTGGCGGACGGCGAAATATTGGGTGCGGTTCAGCTTTTTGACTTCGCAAATCCAACCTATCTGCGAAACTACGGCAAAAACCTTTTTCAGGCAAACGAAGCTTCTGGCGAACCGGTTTTGGTCGAAACACCTATGCTAGTGGGGGGAGCCCTGGAGAAATCCAATGTAAACGTCGTGCATGAAATGGTCAGGCTGATAGAAGGGCAGAGGGCTTATGAGGCATCGGCCAGGACGCTGGCCATGCAGGACGAGCAGACAGGATCTATGATAAACACCTTCGGAAGGTAGTCATAAATTTTTAAGTTTCAGGGGTGATAAACATGATACGCGCTTTATGGTCGGGTGCCACGGGGATGATTGCACAGCAATCGAACCTAGACGTAATATCTAACAACCTCGCCAATGTAAACACAACGGGATATAAAAAGATTAGGGCCGAGTTCGAGGACCTGATCTACCAGATAGGGCGAGAGCCGGGAGCTCCCGTCGAGCCAGATTCGATGATACCCACAGGTGTTCAGGTAGGCCTCGGTACACGGCTCATTGGCACTAGCCGTATAATGAGCCCCGGTAACCTGCAGGTAACGGACAAACCCTTCGATATAGCCATTGAGGGAGACGGCTTTTTTCAAGTTACGCTTCCCGATGGCACCATGGCCTACACCCGCGACGGAACTTGGCATGTCGACGGCGACGGGCAGATAGTCACTTCCAACGGTTATCTCCTGGAGCCTCAGATCGCCATACCCGAGGACACCGTAGAAATCACCGTAAGCCCCACGGGTGAGGTCTATGCAAGACAGGCAGGCGATGTAGAGCCCGACGAAATAGGACAAATAGAGCTTGCCCGATTCGTTAATCCCCAAGGCTTGAGGGCCATGGGCAAAAACCTCTTTTTGGAGACCCCTGCCAGCGGATTTCCCATATTGGGACAACCGGGCGAAGAGGGATTCGGGACGTTGCATCAGGGGGCTTTGGAAATGTCAAACGTTCAGGTCGTCGAGGAAATGGTGTCCATGATCGTTTCACAGCGAGCCTACGAGGCGAACTCGAAGACCATTCAGACTGCCGACGAACTCCTCCAAATAGCCAACAACCTGAGGCGATAGATCATGGCTCGGCAAAGGCCGAGGTTCGCTATTTTGGTTTTTCTCGCTGTAGTCTTTTTCGGCATATCTTTTTTTTGGAGAGCAGCTTCGGCCATAGCTCAAGGTGACGTAACCGTAAAGGTCGACGAAAGGCCAGTATTGCACGCTTTGCCCGATCTGTACCTGGGGGCCATATCGGAGATAACAGGCGACGCCGTCTCTGGCCCCGGCGTTGCAAAGATAAAGATAGATATGAAGGGCAAGTCGGTCGTAACGAAAGATGTAATCATCGATTCGATAAAGTCTTCGGGGTTAAAGGGCGTGACTCTTTCCCTTATCATACCCGACAGGATCGAAACCCTCCGTGAGGATCCCTTAAATGCTGCCGTCAGGCGTCAAACGGGTTGGCCGTGGAAACTTAAAGTGACGGCACGGGACGATCTGGAAGGGGAATTAATCGAATTCTCCAGGATAAAACCGGGGATGAATAGGGTGACCGCAAAGGTCAGGCTCGAAGACGGGTCCGTGAGGTATAAGCGCTTCGACGTGAGCTGGATTGCCCCTCTTTTTACGGCAAGGACGCGTATTGATTTCGACAGCACCTTGGAGCTTTCTCACATCGCAATTCAAACATCCAAATACGAAGGCGGAGATATCCCCCAATCCGTCGACGAAATTTTGGGCAAAAAGCTGAAGACCAATCTTGAGGCAGGAAGTCCTATTCATCTTTATGACGTGGAGCCTTTATACCTGGTCAAAAGGGGCGACAGGGTGCGCCTTTATGTAAAGAGTGGAACTGTATCCGTAGAGACAGTTGCCAAGGCCCTTGATTGCGGGGCATTAGGCGATATTATAAGGGTGATTAATTTGGACAGCCGCAGGACCATCTCGGCGAAAGTGGCAGGCAAAGGGGCGGTTGTCGCAAAGGAGGCAAACCCATGAAAAAGTTGATATATTTAGTATGTTCTATCTTTCTCTTTTTTTATGCGGGCTCCGCAGGTGCCCAATCCCTCTGGCAGGACGGCGCCAACCTTTACGCCGACCCGAGGCCTTCCCGTGTAGGCGATATAGTCACTGTCATCGTGGATGAAAGTTTGAGCGCCAATGATGAGGCCAATACGGATCTGACGAAAGAAATAGATCACGGAGTAGATGACGGAACGGGTATTTTCGATTTTATTCGCAGGTTTGGAGTCAGTGCCAATACTGATATGTCTGGCGACACCAGCACGGAGAGGGATTATTCCTTGTATACTACCGTAAGCTGCATGGTGACCGAAGTTCAGGAAAACGGCAATCTAGTCATAGAGGGCTACAGGGATTTGAAAACCCACGACGAAACGCTGAAGCTTACTTTGCGTGGGGTGATCAGGCCTAAAGATGTGTCCTACGACAACACTATATCGAGCACTAAAATGGCAAACCCGGAGCTTTTGGTGGAGGGAAAGGGATCCCTTTCCCGGGTACAAAAGCCGGGACTGATCACGCAAATCCTGCAGGCGCTTTTTTAGAGAAAATCGGGAAAATCGGAAGAGGGTGCAATTTCAATGTTTCGGCGTTTATATAAGGTTGTTTTTTGTTTTCTCTGTGTTTTCGGTATTTTGGGTGCCATTCTTGTCGAAAGCGAAGCGAATGAGCTTGCTCCAAGTGTACGACTGAAGGACCTGGCAGTGGTTGAGGGCGCCAGGAGCAACCAGTTGACGGGCATAGGCCTCGTCGTCGGTTTGCCCGGGACGGGCGACAGGAGCGGAATGGCAATGCGCATGATCAGGAATATGGCAGAACAATACGGCCTTTCTCTTGGCACCAGGGAGATACGATCTAGGAATGTGGCTGCCGTGACTGTGACGTGCAATCTTCCTCCTTTCACCAGAGAGGGTCAGACGGTAGATGTATTGGTAAGCACCCTTGGTGACGCCAAAAGCCTCGACGGCGGGGTGTTGCTCCAAACGCCCCTTAAGGCGGCCAATGGCAACGTCTATGCCGTGGCCCAGGGTCCCGTGACGACGGGAGGGTTTGCCGCGGGGGGAGCTGCCACCCAGGTGTCGAAAAACATCACCACTACTGGAAGAATACCGGGGGGAGCAATTGTCGAGCGGGACGTTCCCATGGAATATGCAAGCGACTCAAAGCTTTCACTCCTCCTTCGCCAGCCCGATTTCACCACGGCTCAACGTTTGGCCTTATCTATAAATAACAAATTCGGACAGATTGCGGTGCCCCTGGATGCTGCGAGGGTGGAAGTGGCCTTTCCGCCGGCCTACGCACAATATCCAGCCAGTTTTGTCGCCTCCCTTGAACAGCTCGAGGTCAGGCCAGATTCAGTGGCCAGAGTTGTCGTAAACGAGCGAACGGGAACGGTCGTGATGGGAGGAAACGTGAAGATCAGCGCCGTCGCAGTAACTCACGGAAATCTGACGGTCGCTGTGGCCGAGGCACCCCAGGTGGTACAGCCCGAACCCTTTGCGGGAGGACAGACGGCAGTAGTTCCCAGGACGGAAGTCGCCGTCGAAGAACAGCAGGGCAGGGTTATATCCATGCCTGCCACGGCAACGGTGACCGAGCTTGTAGATGCTTTAAATTCCATCGGAGCAACTCCCAGAGACGTCATAACCATACTCCAGGCCATCAACGAAGCAGGCGCCCTTCACGGCGAACTGGTGGTGATGTGATGATGGCCGTGGTCGAGGTTTCAAGTCTCCTGACGAGGGAATATCTGAGGGAACACCTCTACGTCAAGGCCTTGGATAAAGTCGAAGCCGGGGGGAGGCATTCGAAGGAGGAGTTGGAAAGCGCCTGCAAGTCCTTCGAGGGGTTGCTGCTTGCCGAGATCATGAAATCCGAGATGGCTAACGCCAGAGCCCTTGGACCAAATACCAAAAGGCCCTTTCGTCAGATGGAGGAGGTTGCCATCGAGATGGTTTGCGATGAGATCTCAAACAGCGGCGGCCTGGGTTTGTGGAAGTTTCTCTACGAGGAGATGTCAGGGCAGGAGGAACGATGAAGGAGTATAAAAATAAACGGTGGTGGAAGGACGGTTTATATTTTTCCTGCCTTGGATGCGGGCGGTGTTGCGGGGGAGAGCCGGGTTACGTCTGGCTTGATGCAAATGAGATTTTTGCTATCGCCAACTTCCTCGAAGTGGACGTTGGCGATTTCCTTCGTTCCTTTGCCCGAAGAGCATCGGGCCGCATCAGCCTCATGGAGCTTGAAAACGGAGACTGCGTGTTCTTGGTCGATGGAAGGTGTCGGATATACCCCGTGAGGCCGCTTCAGTGTCGGACCTATCCCTTTTGGCCTTCGGTGCTTCAAAGCCCACGCTTGTGGCACCTCGAAGGACAAAGATGCCCTGGCATCGGGCAGGGAAGTTTTTACCCGCAAGAGACCATTGAGCGTCTTCTTTCCCATACTTCCGCTTCGGGACTTTGACGATAAGTTAACCATGCCTAATTTACTTGTATATATTTGCCTTCTGAGCTAGAATGTAAAATGTAAACTGATGCAACATGTGAGTTAAAGATCATTATAAAACGGGAGGCGTTAGGCATGGCAAATGTCAAATGGTCGGTTACGCCGGAAGAAGTCTTTCCGACATTGGAAAGGTGGATGTTGCGCGACGGATTCGACATAGTGGTCGATATGGAAAAGTCCCAGGGCAGCTGGATAGTCGATGCCCGAACGGGAGAGAAGTGGCTTGATTTTTACACCTTCTTTGCCTCTGCGCCCTTTGGGATGAATCATCCCAAGCTTGTCAACGACGAATTCAAGGAAAAGATCTTCAGGGCGGCCATAAACAAGGTGGCAAATTCCGACATATATACCGTGGAGATGGCCGAGTTCGTTAAGACCTTTTCCGAGGTGGCCCTGCCGAAAGGTTTTAATCACCTCTTCTTCATCGACTACGGAACTTTGGCCATAGAAAACGCCTTGAAAGTGGCGATGGACTGGAAGGTAAGAAAGTTGTTGGCCCAGGGCAAGATCACCAAGGGTGCGGCCATGGACGGCAAAAAGGGAACAAAGGTCATTCATTTTAGGGATGCCTTCCATGGAAGGAGCGGCTACACACTTTCATTGACCAATACCGCCGACCCCAACAAACATCAGTACTTCGCCAAATACGATTGGCCCAGGGTGTTAAACCCCAAGATAATTTGGCCACTCGAGGAACACATAGATGCCGTGAGATGGGAGGAGGAAGTCTCGGAAAGCCAAATATTAAAGCACCTCTGGGATGACCCCGACGCTTACTGCGCCATAATCATAGAGACCATCCAGGGCGAGGGCGGAGACAACCACTTCAGGACCGAATTCTTCAAGAAGCTCCGAAAGATTTGCGATGAATACGACCTCATGCTCATTTTGGACGAAGTCCAGTGCGGCATGGGCATAACGGGCAAGATGTGGGCTTTCGAGCATCACGACATCACCCCCGATATAGCAGCCTTCGGAAAGAAGTCCCAGGTCTGTGGCATCATGGTCGGTCCTAAGGTCGACGAGGTGCCGGAAAACTGCTTTACCGTCTCAAGCCGCATCAACTCCACCTGGGGCGGCAATGTCTGTGACATGGTAAGGTCCACCAGGTACCTGGAGATCTATCGCGACGACAACGTCTTGCACTACGTTGAAAACATAGCCGGACCCCAATTGTTTAACGGTCTGAAAGCGCTGGGCGAGGAATTTCCAAAGCTTCTGTCGAATATCAGGGGCAAGGGGCTCATGTGTGCCTTCGATCTGCCCTGCCCAGACGTAAGGGCAAAGTTCTTAAAGAAGATGCAGGAAAAACACGTGCTCATCCTCCCCTGCGGCACTCGTTCCGTGAGGTTCCGCCCCGCACTCAACATAACGCCTGAGGAGATAGACAGAGGCCTTTCCCTTGCAAAGGAAGCGCTAGCAGAGCTAAATAGAGAAGTTTAGCCTTCCGAAAGGCCTTAGGTTTTTGAAATGCTAAAAAGAGGAGGATTGGGGCACATCCTCCTCTTTTTAGCATTTCGCACATTTCGCATATGGCAAATTCCTATCCTTCGTGGTATGTTTCAATGGGAGGTGGATAATTGCGATACGGCTTGAGCGAACTTAACTGGGAGTTGGTCTTTTCCCTCGTCATTGCTAGCGCGATAGTCGCTTACATCGGCGATATTTTGGGAATGAAGCTTGGCAAAAAGAGGATAAGCCTCTTCGGCATGAGGCCCAAATATACGTCTCGTTTTATAACAGTCGTGACGGGTGTTTCCATTGCCCTTGTCACGCTTTTCGTCATGGCCGTAGCATCCGACACGGTCAGGGTGGCTTTGTTTAACATGAAATACATCCAAAGGGAGATATCAAACCTCACTGCCGAGTTGAGCAAAAGCAGAAGCGAGCTCGAAAACCTTCAGATAGATTTATTCAAAAGCCAGGCGGAACTTTCCGAGAAGGAAAGGCAGTTGCAAAAAGTTGAAAAAGACCTCGCCGAAAACCTGGACAAATTGCGTCAGGTGGAAGAAGAGGTTGCGAGGCTTAACGATAAAGCCAGGGAACTTGAGGCTGATAAAAGGAAACTGAGCGACGAGCTCGAGGAAATGAAAAAAGAACGGGACAACCTCGAAAGCCAGATAGCCGAACTTAAGGCCCAAGCTGCGGAGCTTAGAGAAAACCTGGAAAAGGTCAAGGAAGAAAGGATATTGGTCCTTGCGGGGGAATTGTTGACCCAGATGCCAATCGATCCCGCTTCGGCGAAGGATTTGGAAATAGGCGACGCTATAAGCAAGTTGAAGGAGAATGCCCGGCTGGTCTTATCACTGCGAACGGGGTTGCGACCCGAAGCCATAGACCTTCGCATAGACGAAGGTGAGCTTGAGGATGCCTTAAAGCAGATAAGAGAAAGCAAAGGAAGGAAGGTCATCAGGTTGGAAGTTGCCACTAATGCCGTGGTGGGTGAGAAGATCGATTGCGTCGTGAGCGTTCACGATAGCGTGAAAATTTACGCCTCCGGAGAGGTCCTGGTCAGCGAAGTTTTTCTGAAGCCCTTGAGCGAAGAAGAGGCCGAGATCGAGCTTTATAACCTGCTAAGGCAAGTTAACTTGAAGGCTCAAAGGGACGGCATACTTCCCGATCCCATTTCGGGAACGGTGGGCAACCTTGAGGCCACCGAGTTCTTCGATGCCGTGGAGAAGTTGAGCAACACGACGCCCCCCTTCAAGGTTAACGTCATCGCCGCCACCGACACCTACACAGAAGGTCCGGTTCGCGTTAAAATAGAGGTTGATTAAATGCAAATCATGCAAAGAGGAGGCGCTGGATCCATGCTCATAGTGGAATGTCAGGTTTGCGGGGAGGTCAAGGTTTTGGCCGGTGACCCCGATTACGATGGCATGGCCAGGGCGTCGTGGATATGCGCCAAGTGCGGAACGGGCCAGCTGGTGCAGTTGCCCGTGAGCAGCGATGCCCGAGGTGTGGATTTGAGAAAAATTTTAAAGGGCATGACCCTTCACGCTTCGTCAGGTGAATACGTCTTTTTGGGCGACCGCGACTGAAATATGGATCTTAGCGAATACACTTTTTACGATAACAAACTCGCCGTTTCGCCGCAGGAGATAAAAGCCCTCTATAGGTACATATGGTGGGGAAAAAGTCGCACCGATGAAGGCATAGTTCGCATGCTCGAAGGCAGCAGTATGTGTTTTTCCGTGCGATACAGGGGTGAATTGGTGGGTTTTTGTCGTATTCTCACGGATTTCGTCTATAGAGCATCGCTGTGGGACATAATCGTCCATCCCGACCATCAGGGACAGGGATTGGGCACGGCCCTGATGAATTACGTTCTCGAACATCCGGCTATAAAGGATATACCGTTGGTAATCACTTATACGAGTGATCTTTACCCCTTCCTGGAGAAGTGGGGCTTCAAGGAGATGCCAGGAGCAGTAATTTTGCTTCGAAGCCCTATAGAATATTCTTAAAATGCACTTGACAGAAAGGCCCGTTGCAGGTTATAAGAACTTGCACCCTTATTTTAATGCCCGTTTGGGCCCTGGTGCTTTGTCGTGTCGGCATCGGGGTCCACTATTTTTGATAACCGGAGGTGGAATTGATGCCTAAAGAGCGGCTGTTGCTGACGTCGGAGTCCGTAACCGAGGGGCATCCCGACAAATTGGCAGATCAGATATCCGACGGCATTTTGGATGCCATACTCGCCCAAGACCCCATGGGAAGAGTTGCCTGCGAGACCTTGGTCACCACGGGGCTGGTCATGGTAGCCGGGGAGATAACTACCAGCTGTTACGTCGATATTCCCCGCCTTGTAAGAAGCATCGTCAAAGATATAGGCTACACCCGCGCAAAGTACGGGTTCGACGGAGATACCTGCGCCGTCATAACGGCCATCGACGAGCAGTCTCCCGACATAGCCCAGGGAGTCAACAGAGCCCTCGAGGTGAGGGAGGCCGATATGACGGATGACGAAATAAATTTGATAGGAGCGGGAGATCAGGGCATGATGATAGGCTATGCCTGCGATGAGACGGAAGAGCTTCTCCCCATGCCCGTAGCGTTGGCACATAAGCTGGCCAGACGCCTTGCCTACGTCAGAAAGGAAAAGATAATTCCCTATCTCCGTCCCGATGGCAAGACCCAGGTGACTCTTGAGTACGAGGACGGAAGGCCCGTAAGAGTTGACACGGTCATAGTCTCTGCCCAACATCACCCGTCGGTCGAGCAGGAGCAGATCAAAGCAGATATCGTGGAACACGTCATAGAGCCCGTCATGCCTCCCGAACTCATGGAGGATTCCCCTAAAGTGCTCGTCAATCCCACTGGAAGATTCGTCCTGGGAGGTCCCCTTGCCGATACGGGGCTGACGGGCAGAAAGATAATCGTCGATACCTACGGCGGCGTTGTGCCCCACGGCGGTGGCTGTTTTTCAGGCAAAGACCCGACGAAGGTCGATCGCTCCGGGGCTTACATGGCAAGGTATGCCGCCAAAAACGTGGTGGCCGCAGGCCTTGCCCGCAAGTGTCAGATTCAAATTGCTTATGCCATAGGGGTTGCAAGGCCTGTCTCCATCTCCGTAGAGACATACGGAACAGGCGTGATTCCCGACGAAAGGATTACGAAGCTGGTGAGGGAGCATTTCGACTTTAGGCCCGCGGCCATGATAAGAGATCTCGACCTGCGGAAGCCTCAATATATGCCCCTGGCTGCTTACGGTCATATGGGCAGGATCGATTTGAACCCCATGCCCGCCTGGGAGAGGACGGACAAGGCGGAAGCGATGAAAGAAGCAGCCCGGTAGGTAAAAGAAGACGTCGTGTCGGGGATAGCGGACCTGCTCCTGCATTTGATCTTTCCAGCCGAATGTCCTCTTTGCGGAAAGATCGCATCTTCCTGTTGCGTAAGCTGCGCGGAAGGTTTGCTGTCCCCAAATTTGCCTATATGCATTCAGTGTTTTGGACCCTACCCCTGCGACAAACACATCAACTCCTTTCCCCACTATTACGGCGCCGCTCACGAAGGCCAGGCCAGAAAGCTCGTGCATCTTCTCAAATACGGCCACGAGGGCGCCATAGGCTTTTCCGTGGGGATTGCGCTGGCTTTTCTTCTTGCTGAAACGAGGGCAGACGTCCTGGTTCCCATTCCGCTTCACATGGGAAGCCCCAGGCTTTTCAATCAATCCAGGAAAATAGCTAAGGGGTTGTCCTGCAAACTTGGAATACCATTACACGACTGTCTGTCCTGGAACGTCAGGGTGCCCCCCAGGGCGCCCAAGGCAGCTAAGGACCGAGACCCTCTTCCCGAAAATGCATTTAAGATGAAATATTTTCCCCGTGGCGTAAAAACCGCGATCATATGCGACGACGTCTGCACAACGGGAGCTACTATCTTCAAAGCGGCCACAGCCCTTCGGGAAAGCGGGATACAAGTGGTGGCCTCCCTCAGTTTTACCCTTGGACAAAGAGGGGCATATAATTAATTTGGATTAAGATTTCCCGCAAATGTGCCGATAAAATTAACAGAAAGGAAAAGAGGTGATGGCCATGGTGGAGCCAATTGAACCTATAAACAGAGCACATGAGACGGAACCCGTAAAAAAGGTGCGTCCCAGATACAGGGATGTTAAGGGGAACGAAGCCGATGGCTTGGAGGTAAGCTCCTTTGCCAAGACGTTAAAAAGGGCAGTGGAAGAGGCTAAGAAGATTCACGAAGTAAGGGAAGACAGAGTCGAAATTTTAAGGCAACAGGTACAAAACGGAACCTACAGGCCCGACCTCGGAGCTTTGGCCAAAATCCTTTACAAGGCCGGTTTCGGGAAATGAAATTCCCAGAAAGCCTTGCCCTCGAACTTGCCGGCGTCATTGAGGAAATGGCAAGCAGGCTCGAGGGCATAGCCGGACTTCTCAAGGAAGAGCGGCGCCTCATTGGAGGCGGCAATTACCTTGCGTTGCAGAATGCGATCAAGGAACTCGAAAGAAGGGCTTCAAACTTTTTGTCCCTGGAGGGCGACCGCGATCGCCTGGCGCGCGAAATTTCAGCCCTTTTGCACTGCGAACCCAAGATATCCGCTTTGGCATCTTGCACGGATGAAGTCGAAGCATCTGCTCTTCTTGAAGCTGCAAGGAAACTGGAAAGCTCCATGGCGGTCCTGAAGGCCGAGCTCGATATAACTTCACGTCTTCTCGACGAGTCCAAAAGATATGGCGAGATGATCCTGTCCCAGCTCAGCAGCCTTGCAGGCGGGGGCACCTTCAACATACAAGGCTAAACTAAAGAGGAGAGTACTTACAATGATAAATTCCTTTTTTGGCTTGGAAATGGGCCGAAGGGCGCTCGATTACTTCAGAAGAGGTATGGAAACGGCAGGACACAATATATCCAATGCCGACGTCGACGGTTACTCAAGGCAAAGGGTCGAGGCGGGTACCACGACGCCTTTCACTGACCCGGCCTTCAACAGGCCTGCCACACCGGGACAGATCGGTACGGGCGTTCAGATTGAAGCTATAAGGCGCTTGCGTGATTCCTTCCTGGATGCCCAATACCGCGAGGAGATGTCCACCCTCGGTTATTGGGAAGCCCTTGAGGAGGCCATAGGGCACATAGAGCTTTTCGTAAACGAACCTGCCGGCGAGGGGTTGAAGGTTGCCCTGGACGAATTCTGGGCTGCTTTGGAGGAGTTGTCGAAAAGGCCCAATAATGCTGCAGCACGTGAAGGAGTCATCCAAAGCACGAAAAATCTCACGGTTTTTTTTGGACCAGCTATCGGGAAACTATGACCAATATCGCCTGTCGTTAAACCAGGATCTGGGATCCCTCGTAACCGAGGCAAACTCTTTGATAGACCAGATAGCGGCCCTGAACGAAAAGATAGCGCAGGTCAAGGCCGTCGGGGGAAATCCCAATGATCTGCTGGATAGGCGTGACTTGCTTACCGAGAAATTGAGCGAACTTATAGACATATCCGTATCCACTCCCCTTCAGGAGCAGGACGGAGATTTTAAAATAGATCTCCACGGCAAGGTCCTGGTGCAGGGCTCGCGGACAAGGCACCTAGTGCTGGTTTCTGTGTCCGGAAACGAAGGTTTTTACGACGTCCAGGTCGAGGACAATCTCTTCGATCACGTGGACAACACCGATGTCCTTCTTGCCGCAATTGAGCAAAAGGCGCCGACGGCAGTACATTCGGTGCTAGTGGAGAGGCTGGCAAGCGAAACGAACTGGAAGGTAGGCTCCCCGGGCAGCCTGCCGAACGTCGCAAGCCCCGACCAGGCGCTCAACCTGCACGGCGACTTTTCCCTTCAGGTGAGTTCAGGGGGTGTGGTCAAGACATCCCATCAGTTCAGTGGCGGCGTTCTGCCTCCTCCGGCTTCGAACGAACCTAGGGATTACATCTTTCGCCTTGCCGCGGGCGGATTTGAAAGAGTTATTTCCGTAAATTGGAATGACACGGGCTCCAGATGGGAGATAAGCGACAATGCAGGAAACGCCCTCTCTGCGTCCCCCACGCTTTCCCTACAGGATTTGTCCGATTTTATAAACACAAACTACAATTCTTTCAACGCATCGGTCACCTCCGATGGCCGGCTGAGCATCGAATCCTCTGACAAACATTTGATCTCCCTTGTCGATATCAAAGGCGATTTGACGTCACAACTTGGCATTTCCGACAGTGCAAAGACCGTTACCATAAGCGTAACAGAGGAAGACAGTCTAAACGCTATCGCAAACAAGATAAACGGAGCCTACATGACCGATGGTGGTCCTTCAAGTCCCGAGGAGTGGCTTAGAGCTTCCGTCGAACAGGCTCCGGACGGAACGTACTACCTTACGCTAGAAAGCCAGGTAATGGGAGAAGCTCAGAGGATAAATGTCTCGGGCGACGAAAGCGGAGGCCTTTACGTGGCCCATAATCTGGGACTTTTAAATTCCGACGGTTCTACCAATTTCATGACCACGGCAGAGGATGCTTTCATATCCTTCGACGGGAGAAAGTACCTTTCTTCCGTAAACAGGTTTACCGAGGCGAGGCAGATCACTCCTTCGGACGGCTATTCAGCAAAGAACATGAGCGAGGTCTCTTCGGGCATTACGCTGAAACTGGCGGGAACGGGGATGGCTTCCGTGAGGGTGGAACACCACGTGCAGGGCGGGAAGATATACGGCACGCTTGAGGCCAGAGATGACTTGATATTGTCACACCTTTCGGCTTTTGACGAGCTGGCCTACAGGCTGGCCCTGGAGATGAATGCCCTTCACTATTCAGGCCACGGCATGGGAGAAAACGCAGACGTTACGGGAACGGCCTTTTTCGTGCCACTGCCCAGGCAATACGGTGCCGCCCGGTCCTTGACGGTCAACCCCCTTCTTGAGCAGGATTCAAGCCTCATTGCCGCGGCTGCAGACGACGGCGAAGGGAACAGCCTGGGAAGCGGCGACGGCACCAAGGCTCTGGCCATGGCCCGTCTCAAACAGACAAAGGTGCTATCGGGAGGGAGTGCGGACTTCAATGAATTTTACCTGAGCTTCATCGCAGAATTGGGTGCGCAGGGGCGAAGGACCGTAACCATGGCCGAAAACCAACGTGCCTTGACGGATCAGATCAATGCTCAAAGGCAGTCCGTCATGGGGGTCAATATAGACGAAGAGATGATGGACATCGTCAAGTTTCAGCAGGCTTTTAACGCTATGTCACGTTATATTACAACCATAGACGAAATGTTGGATACCATAATAAACCGCATGGGAATAGTAGGCAGGTAGCCTGCCTTTGGAGGGGATGAGATATGAACCGCGTGACCAACTCCATGATGAACCAGATATTTTTGTCGGACATGCACAGCAACTTGGAACGAATGCTCAAACTTCAAAGGCAGATGTCGACGGGAAAGCTCCATCAAAAACCTTCGGACGACCCTTTAGCCGTCGGCAGAGAGCTCTCTATATCAACAACCATATTTGAAAACGAACAGTATTTGAAAAATTTAGACGACGCTATGATGTGGCTTTCCAACACCGATGCAGCATTAAACCAGATAACCGACGTAATGCAGCGCATCAGGGAGCTTGCCGTTTATGCAGGAAACGGCACGTTCAACGAGACGGAGTACGCGGCCGTTGCAGAGGAGATATCGCAGCTTCAGGAGGAGCTGATGAACACCGCTAACTTCTCGGTGGAGGGATGATATTTGTTTTCCGGCCTGAACGCCGCACAAAGGTCTTTCGTTCGTGACGCGAATGGCAAAATCATATATATGGGAAATCAATTGCACGTTGAATATGAAGTGGAACGGGGAGTTATGGGGCAGGTCTCCTTTCACGGCCGCGAGGTATTTCCCGTTGGCTACCAACAATATGCGTTGGAAAGTTACGAGGTTCCCCTGTCCTTTTCATGGACGGGCAGAAGCGAGATACTCCAGGTCAGAGTAGGTGACAGGACGGCCAAGGTTATGATCCCCGAAAAATGGGCCGACGATAATAAAAATGGCTTACAAGACGTGTCCGATATGAATGACTTTCGAGACCCGGGAGAGCTTGCAGGCTACAGTTTAGATGAACTGGCAAGCCTCATAAACGAAAATTTGGCCATGGGAGACGTGGGAAAGCTCGTGTCCGTGTCCGTGGAAAAGGACTATGATCGCGGGGTTCAAAGGCTCGTTATCAAGGGACATACTGGCGAACCTTTGTCGATTACCTCGTGGCCTTCTCCTGATTTTGAACCATTGCCGAGCGATGGAACCACGGGACAGCCCACGGATCACAGTCACATAGGATTGGCC
>DGDP01000049.1:0-921 GCA_002385485.1 Acetomicrobium sp. UBA3949
TGTTCCGCTCATGGCAGGGAGATCAGGCAGAGTCAAAAGAAGGGTAATATCTTTGAAAGAGGCCTATGCCCCCGAAAGGTTCATGGTTCCCTCCGATAAAATTGTTCATGATCGGGCATCAGTAGAGGTTTTCAGAGGTTGCACCAGGGGGTGCAGATTTTGCCAGGCCGGGATGATATACAGACCCGTTCGCTACAGAGATCCGGAAAGGGTTTGTGAGCTGGCGAATAAGATCCTATCTCAAAGCGGTTACGAGGAATTGGGCCTGACATCGCTTTCTACCTGTGATTATCCCTGGCTTGAGGAGACTATGGACAGATTAGGTCCGCTGCTTTCCGAATACAGGGCTGCTTTAAGCCTTCCCAGCTTGCGGATGGATCCCAAAGCCATTGACGTGGCTTTGAAGCTTGAAGAGATGAAAAGAAGGGGTCTTACCTTTGCCCCCGAGGCGGGGAGTCAGCGTTTGAGAAATGTGATCAACAAGGGAGTGACCGAAAAGGATATAGAAAACACCTTGAAGGCGGTCTTCGAAGCGGGATGGAGCAAGGTGAAGCTATATTTTATGATGGGCCTGCCAACCGAAACAGAGGAAGACCTCAGGGGCATAGTCGATATAATAGGAATGGCCCGCTCCCTGGGAAGGTCGTACAATAAAAGGGCGTCGGTATCGGCTTCGATTGCCGGTTTTGTGCCGAAGGCTCACACGCCTTTTCAGTGGGAAGCACAGAACCGGATGGAAGAGTTAATGGATAAGGGGCTTTGGATTAAAAGGCAGTTTCGTCAGAAAAACGTCTCCGTGAGTTTTCACGAGCCTGCACAAAGTTTTATAGAAGCCGTTATAGCGAAAGGCGATGAAAAGGTGGCCGACGTAATCGAAAGGGCCTGGAAATACGGTGCGCGATTTGACGGATGGGGCGAGAC
>DGDP01000049.1:1145-2652 GCA_002385485.1 Acetomicrobium sp. UBA3949
GATGTAGGCGTAACGAAGGAATTTCTGTGGTCCGAGAGGGAAAAAGCCTTAAAGGGCGAAATAACGGGTGACTGCAGATGGAGCGGATGCAACGGTTGTGGCCTCCGGGATGTTTGTTTCTCAGGTGATGTACGCCATGAGAGTTAGAATTCTCTACGAAAAAATGGGGCCCATATGTTTTGTCCCCCATGTCGAAATGCCCACCCTTCTGTCGAGATCCCTAAGGCGGTCAGGAATAAGGCAGATTTTTACGGAAGGCATGTCGCCCCATCCTAAGATAAGTTTGGGTCCTCCTTTGCCTGTGGGGGTCTTTTCTCTATGCGAAGTGGCCGATATTTGGGTAGAAAATTGGAGAGCAGAAGATCTCGAGGCTTTGAATGAAAAACTGCCCCGTGGTTTGATGGCAAAAAAAGCTGTCTCGACAGAGGGCTTGTCTTTGAGCAAATCCTGCGATAAAGCCCAATATCTTTTGCAATTTAAAAGCAAAGAAAAGGGGAGCGATGCCTGCACTCTTTTGCAAAACCATGTCCCTGGGGTCGAGATTTTGACGCTTTGCGGAAAAGAAGTAGAAGCCGTAACCGGCAATCCTTATCAAATAAGCCCAACGCTTTTCGTAAAAGCTCTTTCAAAGGGCGGAGTGATCTCCTCCTGGGAGGACATAAGGATAGTCAGAACAAAACTAGGAAAAGGCGAAGAGGGAAAGATACTTCCCCTCTTGTAATAAATTGCTGTTTAGGGGGTAACGCTTTTGAATGACGACGATAAATGGATCATAGCAAATGTCATCGATCCGGAAGAATCTCGCGTTGCCATTTTGGAAGGAGGGCGTCTGGTAGAGCTTTTTGCCGAAAGGATGTGGGAAAGGCAGAGAGCGGGAGAGATATATAAGGCCAGGATAGATAATATACTTCCAGGGATGAATGCGGCCTTTGTAAATTTAGGTGAAGGGCGAAACGCCTTTTTGTATCTCGACGACGCTAAGAATGCCGAAATAAAGCCAAACGGAGAGATAATCGTTCAGGTTACCAAGGTAGCCAGGAAGGGCAAGGGGCCGCGAGTAACGGCTCGCATTTCCTTGCCGGGAAGGTATGTGGTTTTGCTTCCCGGAGCTAGCGACATCGGCGTTTCCAGGCGTATCGACGAATCGGGAGAAAAGGAGCGGTTGAAGGGAATCGCAAGAGAATTGGTTCCCGATGGTTTTGGCGTCATCGTGCGTACAGTGGCTTCGGGAGTGGATGAAGAGGTCATAAAAGAGGAGATTGGAGAGCTTTTGGAACTTTGGAAAGATATAAGCGACCTCGCGCTGAAAATGCCATCCCCCTCCCTTCTTTATCGGGATGCTGGCCTGCTGGGAAAAGTTTTGCGCGACGAGCTCGACGAAAGGGTCTCTCAAGTGGTTATAGATGATCCTTACGATCACAAGCTCGTAGTTGATTACATTTCCAGGCATTCCCACAGGGTACAGCCCGTTGTGGAACTTTATGCCAGGAACATACCCATATTTGAA
>DGDP01000051.1:0-4718 GCA_002385485.1 Acetomicrobium sp. UBA3949
TGTAGCATATTCCCTCTCTTTCTCTCTAATAATATTCAGCCCCACAAGCTCATTAAATTCATTAAAGGGAATCATTTCGTCGATCATGCCAGCAGTGGTTCCCGTAGTTTTAAGTTCCTTCATCAATTTAGTAACCGCCTTTGCGATAACGTATGTAGAGGCTACGCAGAAGATTACTAAGTCATACCCCAGGTCCTCGAGTTCTTTTGCCGTTAATAAAGGAGTCCTCCCGTGTTCAAGCATATTGGCCAACACAGGCACATTAAAACTTGATGTTACTTTCTGCATTTCTTCAATAGACTCTGGAGATTCTATAAAAATAATGTCTGCACCTGCTGCTTCGTAAGCTAAGCCTCTTTCTATGGCCGCATCTATTCCAAAATTAGTGCGGGCATCTGTTCTTGCCATTATCATAAGGTCGTCATCAATTCTGGCATCACAGGCCGCTTTAATCTTTCCAACCATCTCTTCCTGCGAAATGACTTCCCTGCCCAGCATGTGACCACACTTTTTTGGAGCCACTTGATCCTCAAGTTGAATACAGGCAACTCCAGCTTTTTCGTATAAGCGCACGGTCCGTTGAACATTAATGGCATTTCCATACCCAGTATCTGCATCGGCAATTACAGGGATGCTTACAGCCTCAACTAAGTTTGCAGCTCTAATTGCCATTTCTGTTTGTGTCAAGAGTCCGACATCTGGTTGCCCTAACACACTTGCCGAGGTCCCATAACCAGTCATATACACTGCCTCAAAACCTTCCTTTTCGATTATCCTTGCCACAAGAGGATCGTGAGCTCCTGGCGCAACAAGTATTTGGTCCCTAGAAAGAAGTTTACGTAATCTGCTCGTCATTTTATCCATTTAATAACCCCCCTTTAATCACTAGTGCATCTTCTTAAAGCATAATAGCTTTCTGACCTATCTTTCTTGAATTTTTCAATATCCTTGGCCTTTATGTAATCTATAATTCTAAAGTGATATTCTGCTGTTTCAGTTAAGTTAGCATCCAATAAAAATTTATATATTCCCAAAATGAGCAAAAGATATATATCTAAAAGCATTTTTACTGTCCATTTGAGGTCCGCTTTAAGCCAAAGATATTTGTGAAATTCAAGGTCTTTCTCGAGAAAATTACCCAATATTAACTCCTTAGGATTATCACTCATAGCGATCATCTTCATCTTTTGAGCAATCCCATTAAGGTGATTAATATCGTCCTCTGTTACTGCATCCCGAACGATAATATCCTTAAAAATGCATTCCTCTAACATATATCTAATGGTATAGATTTCTTCCATGTCTCGTTTTGTAAATTCTGTTACACGAGCTCCCTTGTGAGGTACTATCTGCACTAATCCAATAGCTGCCAACTCCCTTAAGGCTTCCCTAATAGGCGCTTTGCTTATGTTTAGTTCATTGGCTATAACCGATTCATTAATCCATTCACCCGGCTCATATTTGTTAGAAAACAAAAGCTCCATCATCAAGCGTTCTCGTACTGCCATAGTAATGTTTTTATATGGCAGTCTACTTGGTGATGAGAACCGCTCTTGCATACTCCTTGCATTATCCAACGTTTTCACTTAACCCCCTTTTTCATAAGAGCATACTTTTTATAATCGAAGGTCGAATTCGGATGTATTCAATTATTGACACTCAATTTATCATCGCTGCATTATTTTCGCAATAGGCATTAATAAAAAAATACAAAATACATATATGTCACTTTAGTCGCTAGTATTGATATAATTCTTCTCGTAATTGGCGACGGTAAGAATCCGGGCACGCTAATTGATACCTATTTAAGAATACAAAAAAAGGCAAGTTAGTAACTTGCCTTTTTTTGTATAGGAACAGTAGGTAACTCGCTTTTAGCCTAGTATGGCTTTTAAATCCTCTGCCGGAGTGGTGATAGGTTTGAGACCCAAATTTTCGCTCAAGTAGGAAATCACTTTGGGCTTTAAAAAGGCAGGAAGGGTTGGGCCAAGGCGCATATTTTTGATTCCAAGGGCGATAAGGGACAACAAAATACAAACGGCCTTTTGTTCGTACCACGACAAGATGAGCGATAAGGGAAGGCTATTGACATCCGTCTCAAAGGCATCGGCTAGGGCTTTTGCAACGACGATCGCAGAGTAAGCATCGTTACACTGCCCCATGTCGAGCAACCTCGGTATTCCCTCAATATCGCCAAACTCCAACTTATTGAAGCGATATTTGCCGCATGCTAAGGTCAAGATAAGACAGTCTTTCGGTACGCTAGTTGCAAATTCAGTGTAATAATTACGCCCCGGCCTTGCCCCATCGCAACCACCTATGAGGAAGAAGTGTCGGATCTTCCCCTGCTTGACCAAATCAATGACCTTATCAGCTACAGAGAGCACGGTATTTCTGGCAAAACCTATGGTAATGTAATGTTCTGGTCCATCTTCGGAGAAACCGGGCTGGGCAAGCGCCGTCTCAATAAGGGGAGAAAAGTCCTTATCGGGACCAATGTGGCGTACTCCCGGCCAGGCCACCAGACCTGTAGTAAAAATTCTATCCTTGTAAGAATCCTTTGGTTTTTGAATGCAGTTGGTCGTCATCAAAATTGCACCCGGAAATTCATCGAATTCACTTCGCTGATTCTGCCAGGCACTTCCATAGTTTCCTACAAGATGGGAATATTTTTTAAGTTTTGGATAGGCTAAGCAAGGAAGCATCTCTCCGTGAGTATAGACGTTTATGCCCTTGCCCTCCGTTTGTCTTAAGAGAAGATCCAAATCCCTCAAGTCATGACCGGAAACAAGTATTGCCTTTCCCTTTACAGGGGTTACCCTTACTTTGGTAGGTTCGGGATGGCCATAAGCTTCGGTATTGGCCTCATCCAGAAGCTCCATTACCTTGAAATTAAAGTTCCCAAATTCGATAGCCTTTTGCAATAATTCCTCTTCCGTAAAATTATCTTTGGAGAGGTAGTCCATGAAAGCATGAAATCCCCCATAAATCTCATTGCTTTTTTTGCCCAAAATCTGAGCATGATCTGCGTAGGCTGCGCTCCCCTTTAGACCAAACAAGATAAGGTCGTGTAGTCCCCCTATCACATCTCCCCATCGCTGAGCTCGCGATTCGGGATTAACCTTTTCTCCTTGAGTCAATAGTCCCGATCGTTCTTTTGACAGCTCAAATGTCGCCGGCCCGTTTAACTCATCCGGCGTTATTCTCTTTTCCTTTGCTGCATTGAGGTAAAGATTTCGAGCCTTTTTCCTGATTTTTTCCGCCTTACGGATCATTTGTTCCATGCGATCCTCGTCGAAGTTAACATTTGTCACCGTAGTAAATAAAGATTCTATTACGAATGAATCGATTTCTTCATCGGATGCACCTAAAGCCCGCGCTCTGTGAGCGTACATGGAAATACCTTTAGCGACGTGTATGAGCAGGTCCTGAAGATCCGCTACCTCGGGGCTTTTGCCGCATACGCCAAAATTAGTACAACCACTCCCTTGTGCTGTCTGTTCGCATTGATAACAAAACATGCCTATTCCCCCTTTTTAATTTGCTTTGTATCTATATTTAATTGTTTCTTTATCTTTAATGTTACCATCGATTCCAATCACTATTTTATTTAAAACTATATCCCGATTAACTTCGCTTGCAACGGATTCCGCTATTCTCCATAATCCCCCACAGCAAGGCACTTCCATAATTATTACAGTTATTTCGGGCGTTTGATTTACCTCAAAAATTTGAGCTAATTTCTGCCTATAAAGCTCGGCATCATCTAGTTTGGGACAACCTATGAGCAAAACTCTTTCATCGTCTTTCAATATCGTCTTTTGAAAACTGTATAACGAAAATCCCGTGCAATCCGCAGCCAACACGATAGAAGATCCTTTCAAATACGGTGCATTTACCGGTAACAACTTAAGCTGAATTGGCCAGTTTAAAAGCCTAGAATTGTCATCGGCGACGCCCTGTTCCAAGCTTTCTGACATTTCTTTATTGCCATTATGACGAATATCCATAACATTGCTTCCTGGGCACCCGCAGGGAAGGAGGTTTTCTCCATGGCTTGGTTCTTCTGCAGCTCTTGTGTATTCTTCAGCTCTTGTGTATTCTTCAGCTTCCCTCAACTCAAAGGATATGGCCCCCTTCGGGCATTCACCGATACAGTCCCCCAAGCCATCGCAGTAAGACTCGTTTTTGAGCTTGGCCTTCCCCTCTTCTATGACTATTGCGCCCTCATGACAGGCTTCGGCACAGAGGCCACATCCGTCACATTTATCCTCGTCAATTTTTATTACTCGTCGTAATACCCTTTGTTTCATCGAAAAGATCACTCCTTACTAAGTCAGCTAAAGTCCTGCTGGATAGATATTTTATAAACTCTTCGTTAATCCTTGTGAGCATCCCTCCAAAAATACAGCTCCCAAAGGGACAATGCTGTTTGTTTATCAAGCAGTAGTCTGACGAAGGCTTCCCCTCTATGGCTTCATAAACCTCGTAGAGGGTTATTTTTGAAGCGGGAACAGCGAGTTCGACACCCCCGCTTGGACCACGCAGTGAATTTACCAATCCAGCCCTGGTCAACCTTTGAAAGACCTTCGCTGCATGTGGTTCGGATACGGATATCATCTCTGAAAGCTCCCTTACGCTTATTCTCCTTCCCTGCAGTGCAAGTATTCCCATTCCGTGCAGTGCAATCGATGCAGCTTGTGAGATTTGTACCACTC
>DGDP01000051.1:4874-5014 GCA_002385485.1 Acetomicrobium sp. UBA3949
AGATACGTCAGCTTCGACAAAAATTTTTCGTTAAAATTTTCTTTTTCTATATCGATGAATTCAATTTTAGATAAGATACGATCCAAGGCCTTAAAAGACTCTCTTCCACCCAATACAAACCCTGTCTCTTATACACATCT
>DGDP01000028.1 GCA_002385485.1 Acetomicrobium sp. UBA3949
CACAATTATATGGACACAACTATAGGGAACATTTCATATCTGGCTTATATGCATGCCTGGTAAGAAACGCAATATTTGTACTACAGTTTAGGATCAAAAAACCAAATGATGAGTATATCTGGTTGGAGTGGAAAGCCAGACCCATCGAAAAGGACTTCGATTCGGGCGAACCTGCTAAAATCGCAGCCGTTATGGTCGACATAACGGGCTATAAAAGTAAAGTTTTGAGGCAGGAACAAATCATCAGCGATCTCTACGTTGTCGCCACAACCGATAGCCTCACGGGTGCTTTGGTGAGGTGGGCCGGAGAGGCTTATATAAAGCGCATTTTGGATAAAACGAATGATGGAGGCTTAAATCAAGAACCTGGCTGCCCATTTTCCTTAATAATGATCGATTTGGACAATTTTAAACTTATAAACGACACTTACGGACACCTTATGGGGGATGCGATTCTTTCAAAATTTGGAGAAGCCATAAAGAAGTCTTTGAGAAAGAATGACATATTCGTACGATGGGGGGGAGACGAATTTCTGATATTCTGCCAAAACTCCATCGATCAAACGATCCCTATGGCCGAGAGGTTAAAACATATTATCGAAGAGGCTTTTTCCCTGGAAGCGATATCGCCCACAGTAAGCATTGGTCTCACTCACGCAAATCCCGGTGAATCTTTAGACGAAATTTTCAAGAGAGCGGACGAAGCTCTATATAAAGCAAAAAAGGAGGGCAAAAACAGGATTTGCATTGTTAGTTAATGTGCTGTATCGGAAATGATAACGAAGTTAACATTATTTAACGATAAGGTGGTCTCGCAATGAGTAAAGAGATACTTCTTGAGATGAGGACAATCAAAAAGGAAGAATTTATCGAATGGTTTCGCCAAATGGGGGGGAAGGAAGAGGAACCCGATGTCTACAAAGGACCATTCTGGAATGCCCATATAGACGAACCTAAAAATATCAAACTTGGCGCTATGAACTTTATCTCCATACGCATTAAAATTGTCGTTGAGGACGATAAATACGATGATTTTATGAGCAAATTCAGGTTGCGATTCTTAAGAGCCGGAGGCTAAATAGGGAAAGAGTGGTATACTTAAAAGGAAACCAGGACATCAAGGGAGGGATAGTATTGGGAATGGAGAAAAAAATATTGGAATTTGCCCTAAAAATGGAAGGCGAAGCGAGGGATTTTTATCTGAACGCCAAAAATAAAGTTAACGATCCCATGGCCAAATCGCTCGTGAACTATCTGGCCGATTGGGAACTGTCTCATTGCAATTTCATTCAAGATCAACTGAAAAAAATCGAAAGCGCCGGCAAATGGGATCCTGCCGCCGCGACGGAAATGGACGAAGAGTCCGCCCAGGAGTTCTTGAGAAAACCCTGGATAGAAGGAGAGCTTCAAAGCTCCCTCGTATCCAGCGCATCCGATATAAGTATGCTTAGAATGGCCTTGGCTTTGGAGCGCGATTTCAACAACTTCTACAAGAAGGCTGCCGAAAAAATCGATAATCCCGACGGGAAAAAGGTCTTAAATATGTTGGCAAACTGGGAAGCGGAGCATATGTCGATAATAGACTCCCAACTACAACAAATGCACAAAGATTTCATGACAGAGATGGGATTTGAGCCCTTTTAAAAAAGCCGTATTTTGTCGCCCTGAGGTGGCTTAAGTCCAAAAGGCAAGCAATGAAGGACGCTGATTGAGGAACTTTCTATCCATCATGGCTTGCCTTAACTTTCTTTCTCCTCGGGCTTCGGGTAACTTTTCGACAACCTACTGCTATCTGCCGGTTCCATATGTATCGTTATAATGCTATGGGGACCGAAGCGCCTTTTAAAATCTCTCTCCAATTGAACCGTTATATCGTGTGCCCTATTAAGCGTCATCCCGCCTTCTAGCATGATGTGAACGCTCACGGCGATATGGGGCCCTAAACGGCGTGTCTTCAAATCGTGAATTCCCTTTACATCAGGTATGTTCCATATGATATCAAGAATGTCCTTCTCCTCCTGCTCGGGGAGAGAAGCCTCTAACAGTTCGTTTATGCTCTCCATTACCAGCGGGATGGCGAGCCTCAATATTATCATTCCCAAAATTGCCGCTGTTATGGGATCCAATACGCGCCATTTTTCGCCCAAGAGCACTGCTCCGGCGATACCCAAAAAAGTTCCTCCTGCGAGAAAGACGTCGCTTCTGTGGTCCCATGCCTTGAGCTTCAAGGTGCTGCTATCCAGCTTTTTCGCCATTCCGTTAGTATATACGTACAATAACTCTTTGACTCCCATTGTAAAGGCCGCCGGAATCAAGGTTATGACGCTTATCTTCTCTATAGCCACTCCTCCGGCCACGGAAATTATCTTGTGGATGCTGTTCCACAATATGAACCCGGCAGCTGCGATTAGGAAAATGCCTATTACCAAAGTGGATAGTGTCTCAAACTTGGCATGGCCAAAATCATGGGTGGCATCATGAGGCTTTCCGGTAATATAAAAGCCTATCAACGCTACGGCATCGGTGATGGAGTCGGACAAGGAATTGACGGCGTCGGCCACGAGGGCGCTGCTATTGCCCCACAGCCCTACCGTCAATTTAAAAATCATCAGCAACAAATTGCATACCAAGCCAATCGATATAACCCTACGAGCATAACGCGCCCTTATCTTTAAATCGTACCGGTCTTCCATAAGGAATAACTCTCCACGGGAAAATTAAGGCAGAATACCTTTCAACGCTTCTATGAGCCTTTCGTTCTCTTCTCGGCGCTTGACGGCCACTCTGAAAAAGCGATCGTCCAAATACTTGAAGTTGGAGGCATCCCTGATCAATATGCCCCACTCGACTAATCTTTCCTTGATCAGGCTCGCCTTCGCATATTTGGATTTTAACAAAAGGAAATTAACTTTCGTATCAAAGGCAACTAAATTATCTATCTTATTCAGCGCACTAAGCATATAATCTATTTCGTTATTGATATACATCCTGCTTTCCTCTATATAGGAGCTGTCCTTAAAAATCTCCCTGCCCACAAGATCGGCAAAGGCGTTGACCGTCCACGGTTCCTTGTTGCTGTCCAGCCTTTCAATAAGATTAGGGTTTCCAATGCCGTATCCCAATCTCAGTCCCGGCATTCCGAAAAACTTGGTTGTTGCCCTTACGACAAACAAGTTGTCATATTTTTCGACCAAAGAAAGGGATTCGTAGTTTTTGCACTCCTTAACGAACTCTATAAAAGCTTCGTCTATCATAACGGGCATGTTCAAAGTATCGGCAGCCTTCAAAAGATCCGTCGCTTCATCGGCCGAGATTACCTGTCCGGTAGGATTATTCGGATTACCTATAATCAAAGAATCCCCACATTGCAGATGTGAAATGAGATCGCCTAAATTTAGCTTGAAACCCTCTTCCTCCTCTAGCCTAAAGCATATGGGTTCTCCGCCGTTTACGCATGTAGCCCTTTCGTACTCCAAAAAGGAAGGCGATGGTATGATGGGTCTTTTCACTTTAAAGGTTCTCACAAAAAGATGTATGAGCTCTGAAGCACCATTCCCAACGATAATGCTCTCTCGAGAAATGCCCGTGTATTGTGCTATTGACTCTTTAAGGTTGCGATATTTTATATCTGGATATCTAGTAAGATCTGCCTTTTTTACGATATCGAAGACACATTTCGGCATCCCCAAGGGATTGATATTCGAGCTGAAATCGATTAACTCGCCTTCGTAGTCATAAACATTGCCACCGTGTTCATAGGGGCGCATACTCATTCCTCCTCAACTTGTCCCCGCAAATTGCAAGACTCCGTTAACGTCAAAACAATAAAACCAACGCATAAAACGCATAAAAGGAAACGATTCCCAATATCGAGGAAGCGTACATGATCCTTATGCTGTCTTTTATATGCCCTGGCGAAATTTCTGTTCTTTTATCGCCAAGGATCGGCCTCATTTCAGGTCTTCCAAAATAGTAGTTAATACCACCTAGCTGAATGTTCAAAGCACCGGCTATGGCCGCTTCGCCATGAGCGCTATTTGGACTTTTATGCTTTAACCTGTCTCTGAGAAGAACATGCCAGCAGTTTTTATAATCATAACCCATAAGAAAAGAAGCTAATACTATCAAAAGGGCAGTTATGCGGGCAGGTATAAAATTCAATATATCGTCCAGCTTTGCCGAAGTGTATCCTATATCCCTATATTTTTCGTTAGTGTAACCGACCATGGAGTCCAATGTGTTCGTTGCTTTATAAAAAAGCGCTAAAGGAGCCCCTCCTATAAATGCGTAAAACAAAGGAGCTATAATGGCATCGGATATATTTTCCGCTACTGTCTCTACTGCGCCCCTTGAGATCTCTTCTTGGTTCATCCTGTGCGTGTCTCTGCTCACTATATAGGACAACCTTGCCCTGGCTTCTGCAAGTTCGCCCCTTATCAGGGCATCATACACCCTGTTTGCGGCCCTGCCAAGCTCCCTGGTGGCAAGACATGTGTATATAATAAAAATCTCTAATAAATCTCCAAGATAAGGATGTATTAAGCGGGCCAAAAGGATGAGCGCATAAGATGAGACGAAAGATGAAGCTACTATCAAAAAACACAGGATGAAACCAGCCGTTTTTAATTCTCTAGAGCTTCTAGCCCGCCTTCTCAGTCCCTCTTCCAGCCAGGTAACGGCTTTACCCATGACAACTACGGGATGGGGATAGCCCTCGGGATCCCCTAATGCTAAATCCAAGAAATAGGCCGCCAGCACTTTCATCGTCTTTTCTCTCCATCTGATTTCGGCTGCATAATTTATGGCAAATATTTCCCTTGTCCATGTCAAACATACTATCGCATGTTATCCAAAAAACTCAGGGAAGGGACTTCCTTCCCTGAGTTTTTTCTTAGCAGATTTAAGTGGTATGTAAAGCTAAAATTACAACGAATATTTTGCTGCAATGTCAAGCAGCCCAAGGCTTTTTAGCTTTTCCTTTGTAGGTATTCCCTCCTTACTCCATCCCCTGAGTTCGTAATATTTGGGAAGCATTTCGTGAAGCTTGTTCACCCTTCCCTTGGAGGGACCGGCCGGAATCGGCTCATTAAGCAATCTCGGAGGCAGAGTGTCTTCCTTCGGAGATATGCCGGCCGTCAAGTTAAAAAGCCTTTCCAAGTTCCATATCCTTTCGCCGGCAAGGAGCAGATCTTCCGCGGTTACCTCTCTGCCGATGATAGGTGCAACCTCAGAGGCCAGATCGCCTGCATCCAAGGCAAAGGTCAAAAACAAGCAAAAGCCCAATGAATCGACCGCAGCCGTCAAATCCTGAAAGACCTTGGCCCATTGTGGTTTAGATGCAGTATCGGTAGGATCTAGTTTTTCGGGTATGCCGAGAACTTCGGGCGAAGTTAAGTATCCCCTTACGTGACACCCTCCTCTGTTGCTTGTGGCATACTCCAAACCCATGCCCTGAAGAGCTCTCGGATCGTAAGCGGGCATCTCCTGCTTTTTGGCCGACATGGAAAGTTCTGGGTGTCCGTACTTTTCGGCCAACCTGTACGATCCTAGCGCCAATTCTTCTCCAAAACCTCGTTTATAGCCCGTGTCTTCCGTCAGTTTCACTATTGCCTCAGCGTTTCCCCAATGCAGTGAAACACCTGCTTCTTTCTCCTTTATCAAACCTCTTTCCGCCAGCTCCATTGCACAACCTATAGTGCTTCCCATAGTTATAGGATCCATGCCAAGCTTGTTGCAGATGAAGTTTGCCTTGGAGATGGCTTCCAGATCGTCCACGCCGCACTGCGCTCCGTAGGCCCAGACTGCCTCGTATTCAGGACCCTCCCCTATTTCTCCCATAGCTTTAGTAACCCTTCCGCAAGCGGACGCACAGCTTGCGCAGGCCTTGTTTTTCAGAAGGATGGTCGCGGTCATCGTCTCGCCAGAAATTTTATCGGCTCCCTCAAACCACGCCTCTTTAAAGTTCCTCGTCGGAAGCGCACCGGCGGCATTTATCACGTTCACCAAGACGTTCGTCCCGTAGGTCGGCAACCCTCCGCCGGTCACGGGGTGTTCGGCTATCTTCTTGCGGGCCTTCCTAAGCGCCTCCAAAAATCCCTCTTTATCCGCGACCTTTATCCCGCCCGTTCCCCTTACCACCACGGCCTTCAAGTTTTTAGAGCCCATGACAGCTCCAACCCCGGTCCTGCCGGCCGCCCTGTGCTTATCGTTCATAACGCAGGCAAAAAGCACCAGCTTTTCTCCTGCAGGACCGATGCAGGCCACCTTAGCTTCGGGATCAGTCTCGGATAAAAGAGTATCTGTGGTCTCGTAGCTATCCTTGCCCCAAACGTGAGAGGCATCTTTAAGCTCTACGTGATCGTTATAGATCCACAAATACACCGGATTTGCAGACTTTCCTTCGAAAATTATCATGTCGTAGCCCGCATATTTCAACTCGGGGCCAAAATAACCTCCCGAGTTCGAAGCAGCTATCGTACCCGTCAAAGGCCCTTTTGTTACGACGTTAAATCTCCCCGCCGATGTAGCAAGCGTGCCGGTAACAGGTCCGGTAACGAATATGAGTTTGTTGTCGGGGCTTAACGGATCGACCTTGGGATCGACCTCCTCGACAAAATACCTGCTTCCCAAACCTCTAGCTCCTAAGAAATCCTTGGCCCAATCCATCCTCAGAGGTTCCGTAGTAACCTTCTTAGTCGACAAATTTACGCGCAGGACTTTGCCCATGTACCCAAACATCACTCGCTCACCTCCTGGACCATCTTGGCAAACTTGGCAGAAAACTCTTTTTTCTTCTGGAGGCTTATAGCATCCGCCGGCACATAGTCCAAAGCCTTAGTTGGACAAAATTCCACACAGTAGGGATTACCATCGCACTGATCGCATTTGATGGCGGTATTCTCTTCCCAATGGTAGGACATGTTGCCAAAGGGACAAGCCATCACGCACATTCTGCATCCTATACACTTGGACGCATCCACCTGAACCACGTTGTTGTCGTCCCTGGAAAGAGCTCCTGTCTTACACACGCCGATGCAAGGAGCGTCATCGCATTGCTGACAGGTCATGGGTACGTTTGCTCCCGCCTCGAACCTGTAGACCGTTACGCGTGCCAAAGAAGGTCTGAATTCGCTTTCTTTGGCCAAGGAGCATGCCAGCTCACAACTGCCACAGCCTACGCACTTCTCGGGAGAAATGAGAAGCACTTTCTCCATTTCCAATCCCCCCTCTATATTTTTTGATTAGCTTTCGCATAGGCCTATTCCCCCTTAAACAGACCTAAACCTATTTACTATTTAAATTCCAAATATCAAAAGATCCTGAACTTAGACGCATATTCACGCTTCCTGCACCTTGGGCAGAGCTTGGCATCGGGATCCTCTATTCCCGTAAACCTCAATGCTTCTTCGGTGGTGTAGACCTCACCGCAATCCGGACATCGGATCAAAGTAAATTCGCGGTCCCATATCGTCCTTTTGTCGCCTTCGTCGACGCACTCAATGTAGCCGGTAGGGCACACCTCGGCACAGCCCCCACACCCTATGCAACTTTTTGGCGGTTCCATGAAGGGCGTAACAATTTTTTTATTAAATCCCCTCCACGCCGGTCCTATGGCGCTGGGTCCCAGCGTTTCGCAGGCCCTTACACATCTGTCGCACCTTATGCAATTGTCCGGATCAAACAAGAAGCGAGGGTCCTCTTTTACGCTGTATTCTTCCGCTAACGCCTTTAACTTTTCCGATTCAGGCGCTCGAGAGAGCAAAAGCCCTATAACGAACCTACGCGCCTTCACCACTTCATCACTTTTCGTTCGCACCTCAATCGGGGCTCGTATAGGATACATGCAGGATATGGCGAGCTCGCCCCCTTTGCCCGGTCTAAATATCTCGACCATGCAGAGCCTGCAATTGCCGTCGGGCTGCAATGCAGGATGATAACAAAGCGTAGGGATCTCTATGCCCACCATCCCTGCAGCCTCCAATATGGTCGTCCCCGACGGAACCGATAAAGCCTTCTCGTCTATGTTTAAGTCCACGAAATTATGCAATTTCACCCCTCCTCGAGGAGGTAATCGAGTTGGTAGGACAGATGTCCATACACTGTCCGCAACCGACGCATTTCAACGCATCGACGACGTGAGGTTTGCGAACTTCGCCCGAAATAGCCTTTGCAGGACACACCTTGGCGCACTGCCCGCAACTGATGCAGCTGCCCTGGTTTATGTTTGCCACGAAAAGCCCCTGACACACCCCTGCACGACAATAACCGTCGACATGTTCCTCATATTCTTCATGAAAGTACTTTAAAGTGGATAACACCGGATTAGCCGCCGTCTTTCCCAATCCGCATAGTGCAGTCTTGCTCAATTCCTTAGCCATATCCTCCAAAAGCGCCACATCCTTTAAACTGCCCCTTCCTTCGCTCAAATCGTGCAGCAACTTTTGCAACACCTTGAGCCCCTCGCGGCATGGAGTGCATTTGCCACAGGACTCCTCGACGAGAAAATCTATGAAATACTTGGCGACGTCGACCATGCACGACCTCTCGTCCATTACGATCATACCACCAGAACCCATCATAGATCCTGACTTGACCAAGGTATCGAAGTCCACAGGCAGATCAAGTAAAGATGCGGGTATGCAACCTCCCGAAGGACCTCCCGTCTGAACTGCCTTGAAAGCCTTATCCTTCAAAGTTCCGCCGCCTATGTCGTATATTATTTTACGTAGCGTAACTCCCATCGGAACCTCTACAAGCCCAGTGTTTTTAACTTTGCCCACCAAGGCGAAGATCTTTGTGCCGTGATTTCTATCCGTACCCAATGTTTTGTACCACTCGACGCCCTTCATCAAAATGATGGGCACGTTAGCCCAAGTTTCGACGTTATTGAGCACCGTTGGCTTATCCCAAAGGCCCTGTTCGGTAGCATGAATGTACTTGACCCTGGGGACGCCGGGAAAGCCTTCTATCGATCGCATCAGAGCCGATGACTCGCCGCACACGAAAGCTCCGCCGCCCTTGCATATCTGTATGTCAAAATCAAAAGGCGAACCCAGTATGTTTTTGCCCAACAAACCCCATTCTCGCGCCTTCTCTATAGCTATCTCCAGCCTTCTAACCGCAAGAGGATATTCATTTCTCACGTAAATATAACCTTCCCGTGCCCCAACGGCATAAGCCCCAATTATCATCCCCTCAATGACGCTGTGAGGGTCTCCTTCCATTAAGCTTCTATCCATGAAAGCACCCGGGTCACCTTCATCGCCGTTAGCTATCACATATTTGGGGAAATCTTCCGCATCCCTGCACGACTTCCATTTGTACCCCGTCCTAAAACCTCCTCCTCCGCGTCCGCGCAGGTAGGAATCAGTAACCCGCCTTATGATCTCGTCGGGGCCAAGTTCTAAAGCCAGCGCCAATCCTTCGTAGCCGTCCGTAGCTATATAATCTTCTATTGATGTGGGATCTATATGCCCCGACCTCCTGAGAACCAGCCTGTGCTGATTGGCGTAAAAGGGAATTTCGTGGTCCTTTTTAAATGTCTTCTTTGTTACCGGGTCACGGTAAAGCAGGCGCTCTATAACTTCGCCCCTCAGAATCGTTCTCTGCACAATTTCATGAACATCCTTCGGCTTTACGTTTTGATAAAATATCTCGCCGGGAGAAACGATCACTATGGGTCCTCTCTCACAAAAACCGTGGCAACCTGTAAATTTCGCCGTAGCCTCGACTTCGCCCACTCCCTGTAAAGCCTCCTCGAAGGCTTTCAAGACCTCCATACTGCCGTTCGATACACATCCGGTCCCGCAGCAAACGCGCACCATTGGGGTATCGCAAACTTTTGCTCTGGCTTCTTTTAACTTTTGCCTGTAAATGCGAAGGTCATCTGGTCTTAGAAAGGATTGCATCTTCTTTTTCCGCCTCCAATATCCTGCTTACGTCATCCACGGTCAGCTTGCCGTAAACCTTATCGCCAACCATCATAACGGGAGCCATGGCACAACATCCGAGGCAATTCACCGTTTCCAAGGTAAAAATTCCGTCCTCGGTGGTCTCCCCGGCGACAATACCCAACTTTTCGCCAACAACACTTAATACCTGTTTTCCGCCTCGCAGATGACAAGCTGTCCCCTGACAGACCTTTATCGTCTTTTCTCCTTTGGGGACCAGGCTCAAAACCTTGTAAAAAGTGGCAACAGCAAAGACTCTGCTTTCCGGAATATCGAAATATCTGGCAATTGAACGCATTGCTTCGGTTGGCACGTAACGAAATCTTTCTTGGACATCGAGAAGCAGCTGTAACAAGAAACGCGGATTTTTTTCATAACGACAGAGCAAATCCTCTATCGCTCCGTTTGACGTAGCGCTTAGCATTAAAATTCCCCCTTATTTGCTCCAATCCCCCGATAACAATCCCCTTATTTACGTATATGATATCACTTCGATACTAAAAAGTGAAGAGATCGTCTTAAAAACCGATATGTTGTCACTATATTAGTGTATTTGAACTAAGACTCCTGTTTTCCTCTGTTTTCTCCTAAAGCAGCCAGAACAATTCCCGCCAATACCAGCGATCCGCCGAATATCGTAATGGGCATTATCGCCTCGCCCAACGCAAAGTAGGCCAAAATAGGGCTTACCACGGGCTCTCCCAACAGGGCGATTGCCACAAAACCTGCTGAAAAATATTTGAGGGACCAGTTGTAACTGCTGTGTCCGATGATTTGAGGAAAGAGCGCTAACCCCCAGAAACATAGCCACGTCTTTTTGGGATAACCGAAGAGAGGATAGCCAAGGCATATGATTAGGGCGAACAAGATCACCGCTGCAGTGGAATAACAAATTGTTATATATGAAAGCAGAGACAGCTTTTGCCTCAGCCTGCGACCGAACAGAAGATAAAAGGCAGCGCACCAGCTTCCGGCTATGGCAAGAAAGTCCCCGTAAAGGGCTTTCCCCCCGAGAGCAAAATCACCTGCGCTTATCACAGCACTCCCTATCACGCTGAAAGCCACTCCCAGCAGGGACATCCCTCTTAGCCTGTCACTGCTCATGAAGGGCGTAAGCAGGGCAACCCAAATGGGGTTTGTATTGACCAGCACTACGCTACTTGCTACTGTAGTATAATCGAGCGAAGATATCCAAAAAGCAAAATGCAGGCTTAAAAAAGCACCTGAAGCAACTGCAACTTTTAGGTCCTTTAACGTCAACGATTTTATCTCTTCCTTGGCGTAATGGCAGGCAAAGGGAAAGAGGAGAAGGCTGGCAAGCCCCACGCGATAGGCGGATATTACCAAAGCCGGCGCTTCCGCAAGACGGATGATCGTGGCTCCCGTCGATACGGCTATGACTCCCACTCCCAAGACCAGAAAAGGCATAAATAATGGCAACGTACCCTTTTTATCTTTCATCAAAACTTGGCCTCTAATTTAGTAATTTGATAAAACTATCTGGTGCAGTCGATGTAGGGAAATCTTTTGCTTTTATAATATTACTATCTTTTCTATCGGACAACGAAACATGTTGTTAAAACAGGAGGTAAATAGGATGGAAGGGAATATCGACTCAAATGCCGTCGCGGAGATCTTTGAGCGTATCGCACTCCTCTTGGAGATAAAGGGAGAGGATAGGTTCAAAATTAATGCCTATAGACGCGTCGCCGAAAGTTTGAGAAACGAAAGCAGAGACATATATGCACTCTACAGAGAGGGAAAGTTAAAAGAAATTCCCGGGGTCGGAAAGGCCATAGAACAGAAAATCTGCGAACTTCTGGAAAGCGGGAAATTGGAATTTTACGAAAAATTGACGGAGGAAGTCCCCGATAAGCTGCTTTCCCTCTATGAAATACCAGAGATGGGTCCAAAGAGAATAAAAACGGTTTGGGAAATGCTCGGCATCGAAACGCCGGAGGGACTTGAAAGGGCGGCGCGAGAGGGAAAACTCAAGGATTTGCCGGGTTTTGGACCGAAGGTCGAGCGAAAAATACTCGAAGGCATTAAGGCCTTTAAAGAAAAGCGTCTAAGCTCGAGATTTCCCCTGGGCGAGGCGTGGAAGTATTTACAGGTCATTTTAGATCACATGAAAAACTGCGAGGGCATAATCGCCATCTCCCCCGCCGGCTCATTGAGACGCATGAAAGAAACCGTGGGAGATTTGGACATTCTCGTCGCAGCCGAAGCCGAGGCATCGGAAAAAATTACGAATACTTTTACAAATCTCGCGATCATGGACGAGATCGTCTTATCGGGTCCGACGAAGACCAGCGTGAGGCTAAAAGGAGGGTTGCAGGCCGATTTGCGCATAGTTGAACCCGCAAGATGGGGAACGGCGCTGCAATACTTTACAGGAAGCCAGCAGCACAATATCTCATTGAGAGAGGCGGCTCTGAAAAAGAACTTGAGCTTGAGCGAATATGCGTTGACGGATACAATAAGCGGCGTAGAAATACTTTGCCCAAAAGAGGAAGACGTATACGGAAGGCTTGGGATGTCATGGATACCGCCCGAACTGAGAGAGGGAACCGTGGAAATCAAGCTTGCCCTGGAAAAGAAACTCCCAAAATTGATAGAGACAGAGGATATAAAGGGCGACCTTCAAATACACTCCAATTGGAGCGACGGAAAGAGGCCGTTAAAAGAGATGGTAGAGAAGGCCTGCGAGCTTGGCCGAAGCTATATCCTGATAACCGATCATTCTCAGGGTTTGGGCGTAGCTAAGGGGCTTACTCCCGACAGACTTATACAACAGTGGCGCGAAATAGACGAGCTGAACGAAATGCTCGCAGGTAAAATAGTGATACTTAAAGGAACGGAGGTAGAGGTAAAAGCTGACGGTTCTTTAGACTATGACGATGAGCTTTTAAAGAGCTTCGATGTGGTAGTAGCTGCCGTCCACTCAAATTTGAGACAGGATAGAGATCAACTGACCGAGCGATATATAAGGGCGATCTCTCATTCCCTCGTTCACATCCTGGCTCACCCAACGGGCAGGCTTTTCGGATCAAGGGAGGAAGCGGAGGCGGATTGGGGGGAGATTTTCAAGACTGCCGCCTCGACGGGAACTCTTCTTGAGATAAATGCCCATCCAAGCAGGCTCGATCTGTCGGAAAAAAGGATAAAGCAGGCTTCCAGTTACGGCTGTATGTTCGCGATAAGCACCGATGCCCATGATACGGCAGAAGAGGAGTACATGTTCTTCGGGGTGGCCCAGGCAAGGCGGGCCTGGCTAACCGTCGAAGACGTTGCGAATGCACAATCCTTGGATGCCTTTTTGGGGCTGATTAAAAAACGAAGCGGGGTTCATCATGAGCGATAAACTGAACAGTATAAATTCCTATTTCCACTTTCCCATGCTCGAGTTGATTGTTAATAACATCAAGGAGGGGGTCGTCGTCACCGATACGGGCGGGACTATCGTTTGGGTAAATCCCTCATTTACGACAATTACCGGGTATTCCGCCGAGGAGGCCATCGGACAAAATCCCAGAATTTTAAAATCTGACTATCACGACCATTCATTCTACAAAAACCTCTGGGACTCAATTTTGACGGATGGTTTCTGGGAACAGGAAATTTGGAACAGGCGCAAGTCCGGGGAAGTTTACCCGGAATTGCTTTCCATATATGCCTTAAAGGATCATCGTAGCGTAACCAGATATTTCGTAAGCATCTTCACCGATCTGACCGACGTGAAGGCAAAAGACCGGCAACTTCACAATTACCTTTACGTGGACCCTCTTACCGGCCTTTATAACAGGAATTATTTTTTGAAGGACCTGAAATCGAAGGTAGGCGATGCCCTTAATTCGACGAAACAAGTCGGTATTTTTTTAATGGATTTAGACCGTTTCAAATTAATAAACAGCACCTTTGGCTATCTTTATGGAGATCACATTCTGCAGCTTGTTTCGGAACGTCTATCATCGAACAAAAAGCATAGAAATGACACGTTATACCGCTTGGGTGAAGACGAGTTTGCCCTCATAGCAACTTTAGAAGACCCCCTTGAGGCCAGGCGAATAGGTAGGGATCTTATCAAGGTTATGCAGGACCATTTCGCCAGCGATAAAGGTCCCATATACGTTCGATTGAGCATGGGAATAGTCATTGCACCCTGTCTCTTATACACATCT